>DAOWBD010000166.1 GCA_030634235.1 Candidatus Omnitrophota bacterium
AAAAGAGTATACGTGGAGCTGATGCCGGTCCGGGATAACAGATAGGGCGCTGCTCCCTATCTTTCCGGGGATGCGTCTAATTTGGACAGGTGGAAGTCCTTGCTCACGGGGACGCGTCTAATTGCCGGAGTTAGACGAAAGCAATTAAACCCGTCCTTCTTTCCGATAAGATAGCTGTCCCCTATCTTTATCTTTTGGTTTAGCTGTGAAGCACGGCCATCAGGTTTTTTTATGCCCGCCCAAAAGATCACAGTTCCTTCCGAGAAAAGAATTTGCGTATATCCCCTTTTTTAGCTAGTATAAAGGTCAAAAGTAGTCCACGTTTTTAAACCAAAAAGGTTTCTTATGCCCACTCTTATTGTATCGTTATTAGTTATCAATACAGTTCTTCTCGTACTGCTCCTGTTGCGTTACGCGCAAAGCGGTTTTGCATCGATCAAGGGCCAGTTTGAATCTATTGAAAAGAATCAGGAAAGGACCGAGCGCATTGTTCGGGAAGATATTTCCAAGAACCGGGAAGAACTCAGAACAAGCCTCAGTTCATTCAGCGAAACAAATGAGAAAAAGCTGGAGAATGTAAGGGAGGTTGTTGAGCGCCAGCTACGTCTGCTTCAGGAGGATAACAGTCAGAAGCTCGAGAAAATGCGCGAGACCGTCGACGAAAAGCTTCATTCAACCCTTGAGAAGCGTCTCGGAGAATCTTTCCAGGCGGTCAGCGAGCGGTTAGAGAAAGTTCATCAGGGGCTAGGCGAAATGCAAACGCTGGCCTCCGGTGTCGGCGATCTGAAAAAAGTTCTGACCAATGTTAAAACACGAGGGACCTGGGGAGAAATTCAGCTGGGCAATCTTCTCGAACAGATCCTGACTGCTGATCAGTATGAAAAAAACATTCCTACTAAAAAGGGAAGTAATGACCCGGTTGAATTTGCCATTAAGCTTCCCGGCCGCAAAGATGAAGTGGTCTATATTCCCATTGACGCGAAATTCCCCAAAGAGGATTATGAGCGGCTCCTGCAGGCACAGGATGATGGGGATGTTGTCTCTGTGGAGGAATCAGGTAAAGCGATAGAGAGCCGGATTAAATTAGAGGCAAAGAAAATACGGGATAAATATATCGACCCGCCGCATACAACAGACTTTGCGATATTATATCTTCCGATCGAGGGGCTTTATGCCGAGGTTCTTCGCCGCCCGGGGCTCTTTGATCAATTACAGAGGGACTTTCGTGTGATCATCTCGGGACCGACGACGATCACGGCTGTTTTGAATGCGCTTCAGATGGGATTCCGGACACTCGCTGTCGAGAAACGGGCTAGTGAGGTATGGATACTGTTAGGGATGGTGAAGACGGAATTCGGAAAGTTCGGAACTATTCTCGAGAAAACACATGAGAAAATAAAGCAAGCTGGAGATAATATTGAGGCCGCCGCGCGCAAGTCAAGGACCATCGAGCAGAAATTGCGGAAGGTCGAAGAATTGCCTGCAACCAAGGAAGCGATCCTGATCGAGGATAACGTCAGTGACGCTACCTCCCATCCGGTTGATGATGACAGTGTCCAATAGTATTTTCCCCGCCAATATTATTGCATTCACGAGTGACCGCACGGTTGATTTTACTCTACACCAGGAACAAACCGGTCTAAACGATGAGGAAGAAGAATTCTTATCGCGGCGGTTGCACATTGATCTGCCTGACCTTGTGTTGATCCGGCAAACTCATGGCTTCCGGGTGGTTGTTGCCGATGAAAGCTTCCTTCGCGATAAATCTGTTTTGCCCGAGGCTGACGGAGCAATGACAAGGCTTCCCAATGTTGTGCTGACCATCCGCACGGCGGATTGCCTGCCGGTTTTTATGTATGACCCGGAGCAAAAAGGAATCGGACTAGTTCACGTTGGGCGCCGGGGTGCCGAAAAGAATATTCTTCGAGAGGCCATAACTCAAATGAAAGCGCAATGGCAAACGGAGCCGAAGGCAATCACGGTATTTCTGGGGCCAGCGATACGTTCCTGCTGCTATGAGGTAGATAAAGAATTTCAGGAATCTTTTCCTGAAGATCTCGTGGTAAAAGACGGTCGACATTATCTTGACTTGGTACAGGTCTGTAGAAAACAACTTATCGGGCTGGGCCTTGAGGGTCAAAATATTCATGATAGCGGGATCTGTACATGCTGCGACGAACAGTATTTCTCCTATCGAAGGCAAGGAGAGAGCGCCGGGCGGATGCTGTCTCTGATGATGTTAAGAGAAGGGTAAATCGGAAAACAGATAAGGAGTTTTTAAGATTGCTTTGCCGATTATCGATGGCAATAGAGGTTATTTAAGAGGAAATCTTATTGGGATTGCTCCCGTAATTCGGCGATATTACTAAACAGGTTTGCCTTAACCCTCAATTGTGTTACAAAATCCCCAAAAACAACATTTCTCTTCTCATTTAAAATCTCTTGAGCCAGGTCATTCTTGGCGCTTGCATACTCACTGTTTTCTATAGGGATATAATCATCAAGATGGAGAATGCAGTATCCGGTAGCTGTTTCGACAACGTTGCTGATCTTGTTGTCTTCGGTAAGTTCAAACGCGGCTTCCTGGAATTCTTTAGAGATCCCGATCTTGGGAAGATATTGCCCTCGGTTGAAAACAGGCGTTTGATGGATTTCAAGTT
>DAOWBD010000138.1 GCA_030634235.1 Candidatus Omnitrophota bacterium
AATAAAAATTGTGATCTATAATGAATAAAAGTAATGATATTTTTGCTAATTTGAATGACCGGCAACTGGAAGCGGTGAAATATAAGTCTGCGCCCTTGCTTGTTTTAGCCGGGGCCGGTTCGGGGAAGACGCGTGTTCTGACGACGCGCATTGTGTATATGATACAGAGCGGCATTGCGCCGGAAGAGATCCTCGCGGTAACCTTCACGAACAAAGCCGCGAAGGAAATGAAGGCTCGGGTGGCCCGGCAAGTTAAGTCTCCTGTTACGATTGGGACATTCCACTCCATTTGTCTTGGCATTTTAAGGAAGAATGCGGCGCATATTGCACTCGCGGGGGATTTTACGATTTATGACGATAAGGACCAGTTGTCGATTGTCAAGGACTGCATGAAGAGCCTTGATATTGATGAGAAAATGATCAGCCCGAAACAAGTGCGCGAGCGCATCAGCCGCTATAAAGATCAATTGCAGTCGCCGAAAGAAGCTGCCGATGATGAGGCTAATTATGACGACGCGTATTTTGTCCCGATCTATCAAAAATATGAGGAAAGGTTGAAATCCTGCAATGGTCTTGATTTCGGGGATCTGATTGCCAAGACGGTCCTTTTATTTTCGACCGTGCCGGAAGTGCTTGAGACTTATCACCGGCAATTCCGGCATATTCTCGTCGATGAATACCAGGATACGAACTTTGCCCAGTATATGTTCATTAATCAGTTAGCCGGCAAGCACCGTAGCATAACTGTCGTCGGGGATCCTGATCAGTCGATCTATGAATGGCGGGGGGCCAGCGCGGAGAATATGCTGAAGTTCGAAAAAGATTTTAAAGGGGCCAAGGTCATCCGTCTCGAACAGAATTACCGTTCTACCAATACGATCCTCAAGGCGGCGAATGCGGTGATCGCCCGTAACTCCAACAGAAAGCCGAAGAACCTTTGGTCAGAAAAGGGGGAAGGGCAGTTGATCGAGTTGTACAGGGCTCAAACGGATCGGATGGAAGCGCAGAACCTTATCCACAAAATACTGATGGCGAAGAAAGAAGGATATCGTCCGAAAGATATGGTGGGGTTTTATCGGACTCATTCCCAATCCCGTGTTTTTGAGGAAGAGCTTCGGAGGAACAATATCCCTTATACGATTGTCGGGAATGTGAAATTTTATGCGCGCAAAGAGATTAAGGATTTGCTCGCTTATCTGAAGATTATCTGCAATGCGGGCGATGAGGTTAATCTGCTGCGCATTATTAATACGCCGAAGCGGTCGATCGGCAAGACGACCGTCGAGAAGCTTCGGGCTCTTGGCCATCATCAGGGCCTTAGTCTGTACGAAGCGATCGGCCGGTATAGTCAGGAACCAGAAACGCCCCAGCGGTTAAAGAAGATCCTGTCCCATTTCTATCAGATGATCAGGATCTTTAGGGAGTCCAGCCAGGTTCTTCCGTTGAGCGGGTTGCTTCAAACCGTCATTGATACGACCGGGTATGTCGCTGCGCTCGAGCAGGAAAATACCCTTGAGTCGAAAATACGCATCGAGAATATCCGCGAGTTCTTTGCTTCGGTCAAAGAGTTCGAGGAATCCCTGAGAGGGGAAGAGCCTTCGAATGTTTTTCAGGCTTACCTTGAGTTCATCAGTCTTCAGACGGAAATCGATACGTGGCACGAGGAAGATGAGTTCTTTACATTAATGACATTGCACAGTGCTAAGGGGCTTGAATTCCCGGTTGTTTTTATGCTGGGGATGGAAGAAGGGCTGCTACCCCATGCCAATGCCATGAACGCTTCCTTTGAAGAGCTCGAGGAGGAGAGGCGGCTTTGTTATGTTGGGTTTACGCGGGCCATGGAAAAGTTGTACTTGAGTTATGCCATGAGCCGGCGGATATTCGGATATACCAAACGGCAGCATCCTTCCCGGTTTCTCTATGAGGTCCCATCGAAGCTTCTTAACCGTACGGTCGATGATTTCTCAGATTATAACGACGGTGATCATTTGGATGATTACGGGTTTGAAGGGGAGAAGGTGAGGTATTATTAACTTCGGGGGTGTTTCGGTCTTTATCTGAATATATGGGATTATTGATTAGGGTAAGACCTCACAGAAAAGCGGCACCCAGTAAAACCGGGTGCCGCTTCCATAAGGTGATAGACCTTAAATTGCTTTCGCTATCGTTCTACCTCCTATTTCTACGTTTATACTACCACAATTCTCCAATAGTACAAAGCAAATTTTATTTCTATTTCTTTTCGACAGATTCCGGATAACAGTCTTTTTTGTGCGTAAAACGTGTGATATACTATTTTCACTCTCAAGAAATAGCGCGTTATAATACCGAAAGCAAGAAAAAGGGGGATGTGCGATGAGTAAATATATCCTGGTGGTCGACGATGAAATAGAGGTCACAAAGGCGCTGAATCTGCGGTTGACCAAGTTAGGCTACAAGGTGGTCTCTGTTAGCACAGGGGGCGAGGCGATAAAGGCTTTTTTAGAGGCCTATTACACCAAGCCGTTCGATGTGATCCTTTTGGACATCGGCCTGCCGGATGTTAGTGGATGCGATGTGCTCAGGACAATCCGGCAAGAGGAGGAGATCCGCGGGCTGAATTACGATGATGGCGTTAAGATCGTCATGCAAACGGGATTCAAGGAGTCCTGGATGGAGGCTTTTAATGGCGGATGCGACGACTATATTATTAAGCCCTATTCGTTCGAGGATCTGCTTGAGAAAATAAATGAAAAAGCGGGAGAACCCCCGGCGGAAGAATAAATTCTTGGGTTAGGTCTTACCGGGCATGAAGAAACTTTAATAATAGGCAAGGGGAAAATCTATGAGAAAAAAAATTTCAATGTATTTATCGGGAACGCTCATTATTCTGACCTTAGGCTTGTCTGTCGGCCAAACTGTCCATGCAGGCAGCAAGGATCTCAACGCAGGCAAAAGAACCATATATCAAGATGACAGCACCGAAAGCATGAGGGATGTCTACACTCGGCGAGAGACGGAAAGTAAGGAGTACCAGCAGTCGATTCTTTCCAACAGTGAAGAATCTGTCCGGCTTTTAAGAGAGATCAGAGATCTTCTTCAGAAATTGTACACACTAGAACAAGAGAAAGATTCTTAAGAACGGCCCATTTTTGTGTCCCTTGCTCGTTATGCCTAGCAGGAGCGTGTATTCTTAATAGGAGATAGGGGGTTGTCCGTACGGGCTTCGATTTA
>DAOWBD010000086.1 GCA_030634235.1 Candidatus Omnitrophota bacterium
CACCATTTTTGGTGAAGTGATCAGCGGTTATGACGTCGTCGAAAGCCTGGAAAATGTCAGTGTCGAACCCGGCAGCAGTAAACCCCTCGAAGAACAGACGATCCTCAGAGCTTATATGTACGATTCGGGCGGCGAATAATTAATGGAGAAATAGGAACTTAATCAAGTTGGAATAATGTTAGCTATAAGCCGTAAGCTGTACCAGGTACAGCTTATGGCTTATAGCTAGGGAACAAAGACCTACCTACATTCAATCTATAGACTAATACCATGGACCACGACCTCCTCATCAAAGCTTTGAATGCCGCCCAAAAGGGACAGAAATACGCGTTTGCCACCGTTGTTGAAACAACAAACAAAGGGACTCCCCGAAAACCGGGCGCCAAAATGGTTGTCTTAGAAGACGGATCCCTGTTCGGAACAATCGGAGGAGGCCGTAACGAAAAAGAGGCCCAGAAAGAGTGCCTGAAGGCCATTCTGCGCGGGAAGCCAACCCTGGTTACCTATGATTTGTTCGGCAAGAAGGACCAATCGGCCTGTGGCGGTCAAATGAAGGTTTTCATCGAGCCCTTTGTGGCCAAGAAACATCTGATCATTTGCGGGGCGGGCCACATTTCCTTGCCGCTTTCGGTCATCGCGAAAATACTCAATTATAAGGTGACGATCGTTGATGACCGCAAGTCATTCGCGAACAAGAAACGTTTCCCGCATGTCGATACGATCGTTGTCGGAAACCACGCGCAAAAACTAGCGAAAATCCCCATCGACCCGAACACGCAAATCATGATCATGACCCAGGACCACGAGTATGACTTTGATTGTGTTAAGGCCGTAGTCCAATCCGATCTCGGGTATCTTGGGGTCATCTCAAGCCGGCCGAAACGTGCGAAATTATTCGAGCAGCTAAAAAAAATGCGCGTTCCGGATAAGTTCATCAAGCGGATCCATATCCCGGCCGGTATCGATATTGGCGGCCAAACGCCTGAAGAGATCGCCGTCTCGATCGCGGCGGAGTTAGTCGCGGAAAATAACCGAAGCCTGATCGGCTCGGAAAAGTTCAAGAAAAAACCTTAAAAACCAAGGAGCAAATGCATGACTAAAGAAGAAGTCGTTGACCTAATCAGAGATGCCGGTTTCTGCCTTTTTGCAACAACCGAAGGCGACCAGCCAAGAGTAAGGCCCATGATGCCGTATTTAACCGATGAAAACCAGCTGCTCCTTGCTTTGCTGAAACGCTCACGAACCATCGCGCAAGCGAAAGCAAACCCCCTAATTGAACTCTGCTACGTGGACCGGAAAATGTGGTATTGCCGCATCGCGGGAAGCGCGACGATCAGTGATGATATGGAAAAAAAAGAGGTCTTGTGGAACAATATCCCGATGCTCAAGCAGTATTTCGGCGGGCCGCAGGATGAGAATTTTGTCCTCATGGTGATCGATATTAACGAGGTCGAAGCCATGACACCGCATCAAAAAGAACCTGAGAAGATCGACTTTAGTTAGGGATCAGGTCAAGTAGGGGGCAGACCCCTCATACCTCATACCAAAAAAACAGCAGGGAGGAGGGCGTAAAAAGACGTCCATTCTCCCTGCTTTTTTATTATAAATTAGGACGGGTGTAATTACACCCGTCCTGTTTTACCTGTTTTATATTGATTCAGAATGACAAAGTATAAAGGAAAAACCTGACAATTATATGAATTATAGAATATGTCGTCAAACGTTAAGAAAATGAGACAATCATCAGGGCGTTATAATAGAAGTAAGGCTACGAAGAGTTTTCCACAAGGCGAAACGAAAGCACACTAAATAATGCAGCTTCAATACATTACGCCAAATATTCCTATATATCCAAGTTAACATAACATATATTATAGGAAGTTAATGATTTTTGATCTCAGGCAGGCATTTATGCAGGATTTACGGAATTAACCACCCTTAACCTTACCTCTTTTGTGCGCTGGCTGAGAGAATTTAGAGATGTTGCGGCGAAGCGCCTCTTCTTTCAATTGCGAACGCAAATTGAATTCATTCTCACCGCCGCGATCCTTTGACGGGAAATTTCGTTGGCGAACACCAACCTGGACATCGCCGGTACGAATGCGAATGATCTTTCCGTTAACCAAGGCATCAGCCACGGTCGTCCGGCCATTCCTTAAAATCCGCCCAAAACTTGGACGGGAAATGCCCATCGCCATGGCGCCTTCGGACTGATCATAGCCCTGATAATCAGCGAGTTTAATCGCTTCATATTCATCGATCTTTAATTCGATCTCATCGGGCCGGCCGGGTTTACCCCGTGGAGAGAACTGCCCGATCTTGGGCATCTTCTGGATGTAGCGGATCTTTTTACGTCGTCCTTTTTCCATTTGAACCTCCGAATAAGTGTACCGTTAATCATTATTTAATATAAGCATATGCTTATTTCAACATCATGTTTATTATGAGCATATGCTTATTATAATACATGTGTTGGAAGTTGGAAGGAAAAAGTGAGAAATAAATGCACACGTCCCTCATTTAAGTTTTCTATAATTAAAGTGCTGAGGAAAGAAGCTTGGAGAGATACTGGAGATTGCTGAGGTTACCTTCAATCTTCCCGCCTTCTCTTTTGGTGTGAAGGCTCAGAACCCCGAAGACGCGGTCCTTGTCCTGCAAAGGCATGACCAGGGCTTCTTTGATCTCCGACCGTTTTAAGAAATGCTTGATGCGGTTATCCCCTTCTGTCCCATGAATCACAAACGACGTATTTTCCTGGGCAGCGACACCGGCAACCCCCTCGCCCATCTTGACCGTCGCGCCATGAATTTTTTGAAGATCGAGCCCGCGCGAGGCTTTGATCGTCAGGCCATCTTCGTTCGGATCCTTGACCATGATCGACCCGCACTCGGCATTAGTCATCTTCAAGGCAACATCTAAAAGCGTCGCCAAAAGCCCATCGAGATAAACAGCGGAATAAATCTCCTGGGCCGTCTCTGAAAATTCCTCGGACAAGACCCCCATGCCCGATTTCATCTTGTTAAGCTCCCTCTTTCTTAAGCTCAACTCAACATTATCGCGGATGATCTCTGAAAGCAGGTCCAGGATCGAATTGACCATGATATTCGAAGCAACGCGGACCCCCCCCAGTTCATTAAAAAGCTCGCCCTTATCGCATCCGTACTCAGCGGCCATTTCCTCGTATTCCAAGGCCGAAAGACGCTTGTTCAAAATGACCGGGCCAATAATCATGTAGGCAGTGATCTGATCGTCCTCAACTTTAATAGGAATCGCAAAGCTGCTTAAGCCGTAACGGTTGTACGACTCGAAGAACACTCCGTATTGCTCAAACTGCTTATTAACATTGATCGAATCGTCCGCCAGGTCAAACCTCAAGGACTGGTCGGTCAAAAGACGTCCGCCATAACGCCTGCGCTCCGGAGGCAGAATGATGTAACCCTGCGCGTCGATCACAAAAATGTTGATGCGCAAAACATCGATAAAATGCGAAAGCATATCCCACCACTTCTCTTTATCGATCACCTCGCGCGCTAATTGTTTCAATTCCTCAGGCTTCATTTTAATTTAGCTCTTATCATCCCCAAAGATATCATATTTCTTCATTTTATTGTAAAGTGTCGTCCGATTAACCCCTAAAACCTCCGCGGCCCTGTTCCGGTTCCAGTTGCAGTCATCAAGAACTGCGATAATATGATCGCGTTCGGGCTCTTCCACCGCCCTTTTGAGCGTCTTTCCATCACTACTGCTGCGCACCGGGTCAGAAATAAATTTCGAAATATTCGGGATATCCTCCTTATGGACGACCTCGGTCTTCGCCATAATAACAGCCCCCTCAATCGCGTTCTCAAGCTCCCGCACGTTCCCCTGCCAGAAATAACCCTGGAATATGTCGATAACCTCATCCGAAAGCGTATGGACCTTCTTATTGTTGATCCGGCTGTATTTCTCAAGGAAATGCGCCGCGATCTGCGCGATATCTTCCTTGCGCTCGCGTAGCGGCGGCGCCTGTATCGCGATAACATTGACCCGGTAATAAAGGTCTTCACGGAACTTTCCGTCCGCAACCAAATCCGTCAACGTCTGATTCGTCGCGACGATGATTCGCGCGTGCGTCTTGCGCGTGACATTGTCCCCAACGCGTTCAAAAACGCCATCCTGCAAGACCCGAAGCAGCTTCACCTGAAGGCTCAAAGAGAACGCGTCGATCTCATCCAAAAAAACCGTTCCGCCATCCGCGTATTCAAAGCGCCCCTCCTTATCCTTGATCGCCCCGGTAAAAGCGCCCTTAACGTGCCCGAAAAGCTCGCTCTCAAGCAAAGTTTCCGAAAGCGCGCCACAACTGATCTCGACAAACGGCTTCTCTTTGCGGGCCTGGTCATTTTCATGGATCGCCCTGGCGATCAGCCCCTTGCCGGTCCCGCTCTCCCCCGCAATCAAGATCGTCGCATTGGTACTGGCAACCGAATCGATAATATGATAAACACTTTGCATCTTCTCGCTCGAGCCGATCATCACCCCGTAAGCGCTACGACGCTCGCGCGCGAGCATCTCCTTCAAAGTCTTATTCTCCTCAACAATCTCTTTGTTCTCAACGGTTCGATGTATAATGATCTTGATCTCATTATCATTGATCGGCTTGGTAATATAATCGCAAGCACCTTTTTTCATCGCCTCGACAGCCGTTTCGATCGACCCGTAACCGGTAATCATGATCACTTCTGTTTTGGAAAAATCTTTTTTGACAACCTCAAGAAGATCCATCCCGCTCATCTTTGGCAATTTAAAATCCGTAACAACGACATCGAACTCGTTCTTCGACATCAACTGCAGGGCTTCCTTCCCTCCCTGCGCCATTTGGACACGATAACCTTCAATACGCAGGATCTCATAGAGCGACTCGCGGATCAACGGCTCATCGTCAACAACAAGGATCCTGAATTTCTTATTTC
>DAOWBD010000072.1 GCA_030634235.1 Candidatus Omnitrophota bacterium
AAGTGTATTCTGGTAATTTGCGCCCTTCCCTAATCCGCGGGCGCGTAATTCCTCCGCTTCACTTTCAAGGCAGAAGGTCCGGCAAGGCGCGATCAAATCTTCATATGTCGATTCGTTAACGACAGAGCTAAAAAACTGCGACTTTAAAACAGGGTGGTCATAATCGAGCGTGTAAGAAATCCTCAGTTCCTTATCGGGAACCATAAAGATCGAACATCCGTTCATCTCGACACCCAATGGTTCCTTAATCTCAAAACAAGGCGCTTCCGCGTCCTGCTCTTTGATCCCGGAATTCTTAATAGCATTAAGAAAATCAATCGCGCTGCCGTCTAAACCCGGAAGTTCGTTAGCATCAATCTCAACAATAAGATTCGTAATCCCGAGCCCGGAAAGCACGCTCATGAAATGCTCGACGGTGTAGATAACCGCGCCATTCTTTCCGATGGCCGTGCAGCGCGGCATGGTCGTGTCAATATGGATATTGAGCGGGTCAACCTTGATCTCCGGCTGATCATCAAGGTCTACACGGACAAACCGGATACCTGTATCCTCGTCGGCAGATTTGCAGGTCAGGTTCACTTTACAGCCCGTATGCAATCCGACACCCGAGAATGTACATTCGTTTTTAATTGTTTTCTGCTTCATTTTCTATTCTTCCTTCGAAAAACCTAAATCCTTTAACCGTGTTTCAAGGGCTTCGACTTTCTTTTCCAATTCCTGAATGGCCTTCACATATTGCGGCAATCTTTGCGTATACGCGTGAATACGCTTGGCCTCATTATGGGGCCGTGCCGGATACCCCGAAACGTGCGCATGTGCAGGAACGGGTTTCGTAATGGCGCTCTGCGCATAGACCACCGCGCCTTCACCAATCGTGATATGCCCCGTGATCCCGGCCTGCCCGGCGAGAATCACACCATTGCCGATTTTTACGCTTCCGGAAATGCCAACCTGCGAAATAATGATGCAATTTTCACCCATGACAACATTATGCGCGACCTGCACTAAATTATCAATTTTGCTACCGCGGCCGATAACCGTTTTATCAAATCGCGCCCGATCGATCGCAACATTCGCCCCGATCTCAACGTCATCCCCGATCACAACCGTCCCGACCTGGGAAATCTTCTTATGAACACCGTCGATCAGTATATAACCAAATCCGTCGGAGCCGATAACCGTTCCGCTATGAACGATAACGCGGTCACCTAGAGTCACACTCCCGCAAAGTGTAACGTTCGGGTAAACCAGGCAGTCAGAACCGATCTTCGTGTCCGGTCCGACATAACTGCCTCCGAAAATAACCGTGTTATCCCCGATCGTCACTTTACTCTCGATAATCGCACACGGTCCAATGGCAACATTGTTCCCGATAACAGAGTCCTCGGCGACAAAAGCCGCTTCATGAATGCCTTTCGGGCAAGGAATCTTTCCTTCAGTAACAGCAGACATCAGATCGGTGAACGCAAGGGAAGGATTATCGGTGCGGATAATAGATTTTTCCGGAATCTCGATATCTCGAGATGTTATGATCGCCGAGGCTTTTGTTTTCTTACCAAACGAAACATATTTTGGATTCGCAAGAAAGGTCAGATCACCTTCATTAGCTTCTTGAATACCGCTCAACCCGGTTATTACTAAATTTTTATCACCAACAACCTCGCCATTAACGATCTGCGCTATCTCGGCTAAGGTCTTTTTCATAATACTCCCTGTCAGACCATATTATTGTTTGTTCAATATGATCAGGATATCTTCAGTCAAGTCCCGCGCCGGATCCCCATAGATAAGAACACGGTCATTAAGAATAACTTCATACCCCTCTTTAACGGCAAAATCACTGACAACCTTTTCGATCTCTAAAAGGATCTCGCGGATCTTTTCGTTCCGGTCCTTAGTCAAGTTCGTCTGTTCCTGACGGACAAATTCCTGCGCTTCCCCTTTTAACACATCAATTGAACCTTCCAGCGATACCCGTTGATCTTCTTTAAGAAGGGCCAGGCGGCTTTCCGATTCTTTGATCTTTTCAACCTTTTCTTTGCCGATCCTCTCTAATTCTTCGTGCTTAACCTCAAGAACCTTATCATATTCCTTTGTTTTGTGGTACTCGTCGAACAAACGACTCAAGTCGACATAGCCGATCTTTCCCCCGTCAGCCGCATACGATCCTGTAGCCATCATAGACAAAAGAAAAACGACAACCATAAACGCTTTGAGTACTTTCATAAAAACCTCCTTTTAAAACAACAATTGATTTTTTACTAACCAGCAACTAGTTTAAAAACCCCTGCTCACACTGAAATAAAACTTTCCGGTTCGGTCTTCTTCTCCGGGTTCATCGGTTAACGGATAACCATAATCCAGATTCACGGGCCCGATAGGCGTCTTGACACGCAACCCTAAACCTGTTCCGAACTTAAAATCACCCGAACCAAAATCTTCAACCTCAGCCCAGACATTTCCGGTATCAAAGAATGCCGCCAGTTTTACAAAATCGACAATGGGAATTGTATATTCGATATTTGCCGTAAACAGGCCTTCCCCGCCGATCGGATCGGTCGTATTGGCATCCAGCGGACCGACTTTTCGTTCATTGTACCCGCGGATACTTCTAGCGCCACCGGCAAAAAACCTTTCAAAAATCGGAACGGTCGTCGAGTCTCCGTAAGCATCAACAAAACCTGCCCGCGCGCGCAGCTCTAAAACAGAATTAAATTTCAAGGGAATATAATAGCTCCCGCGGGCTTGCAACCTATAGAATTCCTTGTCGCCACCCAAGAAAGTACCGGCAAAATCGGCCCCGCCGCCGACCACCAACCCTTTTGTCGGAGCAAATTGACTGTCCGTCGAGTCTCTGGTCGCCGAGAAACCGATAACGCCGACCGCATTGATCCCTTCCTCAGCCGCTAAAGCCGCTGAAACATCCGAATCCAAATTCTCAATAGTTACTTCCTCAAACTTGTACATGACGCTCCCTGAAAGGTATTCGGAGAACTGCTTGCCGAAATGAATATCGCCGCCGATTTTTTCTTCGTCATAAGCATATCCGACGTCACTTTCCTTATCGCGCTGCGTCCGGAACGCATCAAAACCGCCCGAAACAGGATGATCAAAGATCCACGGTTCAAGAAAGCTCAACAATAAATTATTTCTCGTCGACCCAGTCTCCGCCCGCAGTTTCAATCTTTGACCGCCGCCGGTGAATGTCGGCCAATTCGTGAAATCAAAATTGCGTTGTTCCACCTCGATAAAACCGACAACCTTATCAACAGTGCTGAAACCGCCGCCAAAACTGAAGCTCCCCGTTTTCGTCTCCTTCACCTGAACAACAAGATCCTTTTTGTCACTGACGTCCGTGTCCTCAATATCAAAACCGACATCTTCAAAATATCCCAGGTTATTTAATCGTTCACGGCTCCGCCGTAATTTGCCGCCGTCAAACCGATCGCCGGGGCTTAAGCGCAATTCCCGTCGGATAACAATATCACGCGTGCGCGTGTTTCCCTGAATTTGAACACGATTAATAAACGCAAGGCCGCCTTCCTGGATATTGATCTTGACCTCAACTTCACCGGTCACCTGGTCTAATGACGTCGCCTCGTCAACATCCGCAAAAATATACCCCCTGTCAAAATAGAGCGTTCGGATATTGGCAATATCAACACTGAGTTTCTCGCGACTGAAGACCCCATCCTCTTTCGTCTCTTTCATAATGCGCAGGATCTCTTCCTTCGAGAGAACATCATTACCTAATATGGAAACCCCTCCGACAGAATACTGTTTGCCTTCAGAGACCAGGATCCGGATATTAACGAAACCTTTATCTAGCTCTTCGCTGGAATAGCTGGCCGTGGCGTCAATGAAGCCGCTCTGGTCATATAAAGACCTGACCCTCTCCATATCCTCGCTCAAAATATCTTCTTTCAAATATCCCGACCTGAAAAACCCTTTTGCCCGCGCTTTGATCAGCCTTAGTATTTTCTTGTCCTTGAATTTTTCGTTCCCGTCAACATAAATACGCTTGATCTGGACCTTGTTCCCTTCCTTAATGATAAAATGCAACCGCGCCTTATTCGTCGCCTCATCAATATCCGTCTCCACTTCGATTTCAGCTAAGGTTAACCCTTTTTTCGCGTAAAGTTCTTTGATCGTGCTTGTATCGTCCTTGAGCAGTTTATTGTCAAGGAATTTGCCTTCCTGAATTTTCATCTTCTTCAATAAATTCCGGGACCGCAGAAAACGGATCTTGGAAAACGTGATCTCCTCGACAATGGGCTTTTCATCTAAATAGATGATCACCTTAAACCCGCCCTCAAAATCCTCGCGGTCGACACGGACATCGGAAAAATAGCCTGTATTATATAAACGTTTGAGATCGTCGCTGATAACAGCCTGTAAATATTCCTGGCCGACGCGAGTTTTGATCTTTGAAAGGATGATCGCGATACTGATCGTCTTATTACCCTTAACCTCGATCGACTTAACAATTATCGACGAAATGTCCTGGACCCCTTCGTTTGAAGAAGACGGGCCGTCAGAAGATTGGGCAAAAAGCGGAGAAGATAAAGAAACGGAAATGAAGATTAAAATCAATACTAGTATATATCGTCGCATGTGCGCCTTCATTTAGATGTTTTTTTGATTATAAGATTAATGTTTTAACGTGTCAATCAACATGTGCGAGATTTTCAAAACGCACGTATTCCTTTATAAACGCCAGCTTAACCGTCCCGACCGGACCATTACGTTGTTTGGCAATAATCGCATCCGCAATTCCCCTGTTCTCTTCGGTCTGGTTGTAATACTCCTCGCGCATCAACAAGATAACAAGATCAGCATCCTGTTCAATAGCCCCGGATTCACGCAGATCCGAAAGTTGAGGACGATGATCTTGACGGGATTCCACCGCCCGTGATAACTGGCTCAATGCGATAATAGGAACCTTCAGCTCACGCGCCAAGGCCTTAAGAGACCGTGATATTTCAGAAATTTCCTGCTGCCGGCTGTCTGCTTTTGCAGATCCCCTCATCAGCTGGAGGTAATCGAGAACAATGAGATCGACCTGGTTGTTCGCCTTCAACCGACGAGCCTTGGCCCTTAGTTCCAATGCGGAAATCGCCGGGGTATCATCAATAAGAATCTTTGATTCAGAAAGTTTTCCCGCCGCCGCGGTCAATTTCGGCCAATCTGACGGAGCCAGAAATCCGCTTCTCACCTTGTGCGCATCCACACGTGCCTGGGAACAAAGCATTCTTTGCACCAACTGCTCTTTGGACATCTCTAGGCTGAATATCGCAACTCCCTGTTTCTGGTCAATGCCCACCTTCTCGGCGATCGAGACCGCCAAAGCACTCTTACCCATCGAAGGACGCCCAGCCACGATAACAAGATCCGATGCCTGCAGACCGGAAGTCATCTTGTCAAGTTTAGTAAAACCAGTTGCAATGCCGGTGATATGTTCCTTACGCTGGTATAAGCGGTCAAGTTTTTCGATCCCCTCTTTAACCAAGTCCTTGATATGCGAAGTCTTCCCGCTTTGCCGAAGATCGGCGACCTCAAAAATAAGCCGCTCGGCATTATCAACGGTCCCTTCAATATTGCCGGTGAATTTGTAACAATCGGTTATGATGCTCGTCGCATTTTGAATGAGCTTGCGTAAAACA
>DAOWBD010000174.1 GCA_030634235.1 Candidatus Omnitrophota bacterium
GAACCGCGAGATGATCAGCTTGCGCACCAAGGGGCCAATAACCGGAAGGTTGAGTTTCAGTCGGTCAAATTGGTATCCTCCTCTTTTCGTACGCGCGTACATCCTGATCCCCATAAAGGCCAGCCAGGCGATAAAAATGATCAGGTACCAGTAATTGGTCAGCCCTAATCCGAGAGCGTAAAAGATCCGTGTCGGCAAAGGCAGGGGCACGCCGGCCCGATTGAAAACCTCGACGAACTTCGGCATAACAAAACTGACGATCAAAACAACGACAGCAATGCCAGCAATAACCAGAATGGCCGGATAAAAAAGCGCGTTCTTAACTTGCTGGCGGAGGTCTTCCTGCTGCTCGACATAAAGCGCCAAACGGTTTAAGACAACATTAAGCTTCCCGCTCGTCTCCCCCGCCCGGACCATGTCGACAAAAAGCTTTGAAAATACTTTCGGGTGATTCGCCAGAGCATCGGAAAAGGTCGATCCCCCCTCAACGGCGCGCTTAACCTCTTCAACAACTTCCCGCAGCTTCTTATTTTCGATCTGCCGGCAAATAATGTTCAAACTGTTGATCAGGGTCAAGCCGGCATCGATCATATTCGCCAGCTGGACATTGAACATGATAATGTCATCGGGTTTGATCTTCGCAAACCGCTGGCTAAACTGGTCAAGATCGACATTCGGCAGGGCCTCTTTGATCTGTGTGGGCATATAGCCAAGATCGCGTAATTTCTCGGCGAGTTTCTCCGCCGAGGCCGACTCCATCGCCCCGGTTACCGCTTTGCCTTCGCCATCCCTCGCTTTGTACAAATAATTCGTCATTATCAATAAACCTTGTCATTCCCGCGTAAGCGGGAATCCAGGTCAGTAGGACGTCTGGATCCCCGCTGGAGTTTATCCCGTAATTTGGATTCCCGCTTTCGCGGGAATGACAAATATGCGGGACGGGGATGACATCCTAAGACAACTCATTCCTGCGTCACCCGAAACACTTCCTCTTTAGACGTCATCCCGCTCTTGACTTTCTCCAATCCGTCATCGCGCAGCGACTTCATCCCGGCTTTAATGGCAACTTTGCGAATCTCATCCGACGAAGATTTTCCCATGACAAGCGACCGCACATCTTCATCGAAGGTCATCAACTCATTGATCGCCTGTCGTCCTCGATATCCGGTGTCATGGCAATTCTTGCATCCTCTACCTTTACAATCCTTACAAAAGATGCGCACCAGGCGCTGAGCAACAACGCCCGCAACGGAAGAAGCAATAAGAAACGGTTCGACCCCCATATCAATAAGCCGAGTGATCGCGCCCGGCGCGTCATTCGTATGCAATGTCGCAAAAACCAAATGACCGGTGAGCGCCGCTTGGATCGCAATTTCCGCGGTCTCGACATCCCGTATTTCCCCGACCATGATCACGTCCGGGTCCTGGCGCAGGATCGACCGTAGCCCGTTGGCGAACGTCAAGTCCACCGCCGGGTTGACCTGGATCTGGCGGATCCCTTCGAGATGATACTCGACAGGATCTTCGATCGTGATAATATTTTTATCCGGTGTGTTGATCGAATTGAGCGCCGCGTAGAGCGTGCTCGTCTTCCCGCTTCCCGTCGGCCCGGTCACTAAAATGATCCCGTTGGGCCGGGCAAGAAGTTTCTGAAAAGCCTTTAACGTCGCCGGCGCGAACCCTAATTGTTCCAAACCAAAAAGAATGCTGCTGGAATCTAGCAGCCGCATGACGATATTTTCACCGTAACTCGTCGGAACGCTCGAAACACGGATATCGATCGCGTGATTTCCCATTTTGATATGGAAGCGCCCGTCCTGTGGTTTTCGCCGCTCGGCGATATCTAAATTCGCCAGAACCTTGATGCGCGAGAGGATCGCCGACTGAAAATGTTTGGGAGGCGCCTTCTCCTGGCGAAGCACACCGTCGATCCTAAAGCGTATGGAAAGTTTATCCTCTTCCGGCTCGATATGAATATCGGAAACCCCCTGCGCGACCGCGTCCATGATCATCATGTTGACCAGGCGGATGACCGGCGGCTCCTCGACCATGCCTTTAAGCTTGCTGATCTCGATCTCTTCACCGTCCTTGACAACACCGACCTTCTGCTCGTCCATGATCTTGATCACGTCGTCCATGCTGCCCTTGACCGTGTAGGATTCATCGAGCGCTTTCTTAATCTCGGTTTCCGTTGAAACCGCCGGCTCGATCGTCAAACCCGTCTTGGCCCGCAGTTCATCAAGCGCGAAAATATTTAAAGGGTCCACCATCGCGCAGATCAGGCTTTTGCCGATCTTCAAAATAGGAACAAGCTGGTACTTGCGCGCGAGCACCTCGGGAACAAGGTCAATGATCTTCGAATCGATCAAGTAATTGCTCAGGTCGATGCGCTGAATATCCATCTGCTGGGAAATAAAGTTGACCATATCCTCCTC
>DAOWBD010000185.1 GCA_030634235.1 Candidatus Omnitrophota bacterium
ATACTCGTAATAGGCCTCGTCGATAAAAATAAGAATATCACGGCGCAATCCTCTTAAAAAGTTCATCATTTCTTTTTCGGTAAAATGCATCCCCGATGGATTGTCAGGATTGCCCAGAAAGATGATCTTTGTCTTTTTGGTTACGGCCTTTTTCATCGCGTCAAGGTCGTAGCGGAAATTCTTAAGCGGGATCTCTTTGACCTTCGCGCCGGCGATCGACGAGGCAATGCTGTAGATCAAAAACGAGGGTTTCGCGATAACGACCTCATCGCCTTCACCGGCGAACGCGCGCACCGCCAGGACGATCAGTTCATCAGACCCGTTACCGAAGATCATCTGTTTACCTGAAACCTTAAGTTTCGCCGCTAGAGCTTTGCGCAGGTAATGACAATCGCCGTCGGGATATCGATTCATTTCCTTCGACGCGTCAGCAACCGCTTTGAGGACTTTAGGGGAAGGGGGATACGGGTTCTCGTTCGATGCCAGTTTGATGACATCACGCAAACCCAGTTCACGTTTGACTTCCTCAATCGGCTTGCCCGGAACATAGGGCTTGACCGTAAGAATTGTTTTCTTGACAATGCTTTTCATGCTAAACCGGATACGACCCCACGATCTTCAGATATTTACACATGCCTTCCAGCTGTTCTAACGCTTTCTTGACATTCTTATCTTGGTGGTGACCTTCGAAATCAACAAAGAAATAATAATCCCATGCCTTCTTCTTTGAGGGTCGCGATTCAATCTTTGTTAAATTGATTTTGTTTTTATAAAAGGGCGTCAGCATCGCATGCAGCGCACCCATCTTATCCTTGATCGAAAAGATGACCGACGTGCGGTCCCTTCCCGTCGGAGGAACATCCTGCGTCGAGATGATCAAGAACCGTGTCGTATTATGCGCAATATCCTGAATATTGCGCTTCAGCACTTTTATATTATATATTTTTGCCGCCTCAATCGATGCGATCGCAGCCGCATTCTTTTCCTTCAGGGCCCTTTCAACGGCATCGGTTGTCGAAGCTACCCATATTTCCTTGGCTAGCTGCGGAGGCAAATTCTGCAAAAGCCAGTTCCGGCATTGACCGAACACCTGCGGGTTCGAATAAATCTTTTTTATGCTTTTCATCGATATGTTAGAAAGAAGATTATGCGAAACTTTCAGCAAGCGCTGCGCACAGACCTTGAGCTCGGAATCAACCAGCAGGTCAACCGTATGGGTCACCGCGCCCTCAGTGGAGTTCTCGACGGGAACAACCCCATAATCACATTCGCCATGCTCAACCTTCTCAAAAACCTCGGCAATGCTGCTGCACGGAACATATTTGACCAACGATCCGAACTGCTGCTTAGCCGCCATATACGTAAATGATCCCATCGTTCCCAGATGCGCGATATGACTGATCTTCTCCAGGGCCAGAGAACTCGACATGATCTCCCGGTAAACCGCTTCAAAGGATTCCATCGTCATCGGCCCTTTATTCAGCTGCTCGATCCTTTTGAAAACTTCCTTTTCCCGGGCAGGAGAATAAATCCCTTTTTTCACTTTTGTTTTGATCTCCCCGATTACCCGGCTTATTTGGGCGCGGTCATTGAGAAGGTCGACGATCTTTTCGTCAATACCATTAATTTTTTTGCGCAGATTCTTCAGGTTCATTTTCCACGTCCTGTTCTTGTGTCGTACCAATAAGGTCTTCCGTTAATTCTTCCGGAACTTCTACGGGTTCCTCCCCATTGATCCCCTCAACGATATTGATACTCTGGGGCTCTTCTTCTTTGGGATCTTCTTCCCGGACTTCTGGTTCTTCCTGGATATTCTCATCCGCTTGCATTTCTGTTTCGGCCTCTTGCGTTTCTGGCGCCTCTGTTTCCATCGAAAGATCTTCGGTCGAAGGAGCTTCGCCTGTCTCCTCTTCCTCATCAATCGGGATAATATCGCTTTCGGCAGCTGGCTGAAGAGTCGGGAATTCCTCCAAGATCGGAAGATCG
>DAOWBD010000129.1 GCA_030634235.1 Candidatus Omnitrophota bacterium
ATTGTAATCGCGGACGGTATACGAAGTCGGCGTTGAATAGTTGCGCCCTTCGGCGATCCATTCATGGGGCTCCATATTTTTTTTGCCGCTGCTCGTTACGCCGCTTCCGCCGTATTTCACATCATCACTGTTGAGGATCTCCTGCCATACGCCGCCCGTCGGGCTGCCCACCAAATAGTCCTGACGGATAATATTGCCGAAATTACATATGACGAGAATGCTGTCTTCAGGTTTAAAGCCCTTTCTTAAGAACGCGAACACGGCCTTGTGGTCATACCCCATGTCGAGCCATTCGAATCCATTAAATTCAAAGTCGCGTTCGTAAAGCGCCGGTTCGGTCCTGTAAAGAGCGTTTAGGTCCTTTGTCCAGGACTGCACCTGCTGATGCGAAGCGTGTTTTAACAGCTCCCATTGCAGTTGGTCCTCGTGGCTCCACTCTTCCCTCTGGCCGAACTCGCCGCCCATGAATAATAATTTTTTCCCCGGGTGTCCGTACATGTAACCGAGCAAGGCGCGTAGGTTAGCGAATTGCTCCTTGTCGCTGCCCGGCATCTTTCCGATCAGTGAGCTTTTCTCGTGGACAACCTCGTCGTGGGATAAAGAAAGCATAAAGTTCTCGCTGAAGGCATAGTACAAGCAAAACGCGACTTCCTGGTCGTGATACCCGCGATAAAGCGGATCGCGATAAAAATAGTGCAAGGTATCATGCATCCATCCCATGTTCCATTTCATGTCGAAATTCAATCCGCCTTCGGAAACAGGTTTCGAAACATTCTGCCACGATGTCGATTCTTCGGCGGTCATCTGAACGTCCGGATAGCGCGACTTGATCGTTTCATTCAGGCGCCGGATGAACGTAATCGCTTCCAGATTTTCGTTTCCGCCGTGAATGTTCGGCTGCCATTGCCCATCTTTGCGCGAGTAATCGAGATAGAGCATTGATGCGACCGCATCAACTCGCAGCCCGTCGATATGGAACTTCTCGATCCAGTAAAGAGCGCTTGAGATCAGGAAGGAAGAAACTTCATTGCGTCCGAAATTAAAGATACAGCTGTTCCAGTCGGGATGAAGCTCGCCGTGTTCATACAATTGCGTTCCGTCGAAATAAGCCAACCCGTGGCCGTCGCTTGGGAAATGCGCCGCGACCCAATCCATAAAGACCCCGATGCCGTTTTGATGAAAGCAATCAATCAAGTACATGAGGTCTTCCGGCGTTCCGTAACGCGCCGTCGGGGCAAAGTAGCTCAAAGCCTGATATCCCCACGACCCGTAAAAGGGATGTTCGGTCAGGGGCATAAACTCGACATGCGTGTAGCCCATTTCCTTGACATAGGGCACTAACTGTTCAGCCATTTCCCGGTAGGTTAAAAATCCTTCCGGCCCGTGGTCGTTTCTTTTCCATGACCCTAGATGAATCTCATAAACGGACATAGGTTGCTTTTTATAATCGGCATTTCGGCGCTCTTCGAACCAGGCTTCGTCATTCCATGTATATTGGGAATCATAAACCACTGAAGCGGTTTGAGGCGGGCACTCACAATAAAAGGCATACGGGTCGGCCTTATCTTCTTCGTAGCCGTTATATTTCGAGCGAATAAAATATTTGTACAGATTGCCGTTACCGATACCGGCAACGAACCCTTCCCAGATCCCGGAGCTGTCTTGCCGGGGATGAAGAGCGTGCGCTTCCCTATTCCATTGATTAAACTCCCCGATAACAGAAACATTTTCGGCCGACGGGGCCCAGACCGCAAAATACGTTCCATCGACGCCGTCACGTTTTAGGATATGACTTCCGAGCTTCTCATAGATCCTGTCATGCACGCCTTCCTGAAACAGAGCGATATCCTCGTCAGAGAAATAATCCGGACAGACCGCTACTGTCGGATTCTCATTTCTTTTGTCATCCATTCGCTTGAGATCTCTTTTAGATTTTGCAACCGCTTTCATGGCTTTATGCCCTCGTATTAATTTGTTAATAAAAACATATCATAGATTACACCGTAGACCAGGGATAACGAGCAGATGATACCTAGATACACAAGAAGAATGCGCCATCCAAAATCTTTTTTTATAACAAGGATCGTCCCGTAGCTTGTAATGGGACCGACCAAAAGGTAACATAATGCCTGCCCGTGGCTCATTCCGCTTTTGATGAACGCGTCCGCCATGGGAACACTGGCTGTTGAACAAACATAGGTTACTAAACCGACGATCAAAACAAAGACATATCCGAACAGGCCTGTTAAATATTCGCTGATCAAATGACGGATCGGCTCGAAGACTGTAATAAAACTTGCGATCGCAATTCCGATAAGGACTTCCACCCCTATTTCTTTGGGCAATGTCACAAACGCGTACGTGATTGCTTCTTTGATCTTTTGACCGGTTCGCGCGTCTGAACTCCGGACAGGCGTTATTCCCGTATGACAACAGGATCCGGGCTCGTCGTTACTCGCAGTATTATCTTCCTTCAATTTGATGCCATTGGTCACGATCCCCATCAAGATCGCCATCACAATCACCCCGATGAAAATAATTGCCGTGAACGTCAGCCCGAGCAGCTTCCAGCAAACGATCAATGCCGAGACCGATGTCGCCGGCGTCGCGACCATGAACGCCAGGACAGCGCCTAATGTCGCGCCTTTGCGCCGGAGGGTCAAAGCGATCGGTAGCGCACCGATGCAACAGACCGGAAGCAAGGTTCCAACGACCGATGAGATCAAAATTGGCCGCAGGCCTTTTTCCCCGAGATGTCTTTCAACGATGCTTGTTGGGATAAACTTGAAAAAGAACCCGCTGATCAAAAAGCCGATCGCTAATGTCGGCCACAATTCCTGGCAGTACATCAGATAGGCCTGAACAAATTCATACAAGAGTGTCATAGGGCTACTTTCCTGTCTGGATGCTGCAATTACGTTGGAGTGACATCTGTCGGGCCAGACTCTTCTTCAAGAATGGCTTGCACCTTAGGTTTAATGACATCCTTCTCATCATAAATCTCGCCGAATAATTCTTCGAGGACATCTTCCATTGTCACAAGGCCAACGTCTTTTCCCTTCGAATCCTGAACAATGAACAGGTGTTGGTGATAAGCCTGGAATTTCTCAAGAAGCGCGTCCGCCTTGGTAAACCAGTTCACGAAGATCGGCTCTCTCATAAAATCCCGCACATGAGCCTGATAATTATCCTTGGCAATTTCGCGCAAAAGGATCCGGTGCTGCACGGTGCCTACAATATCCAGCGGGTCCTTATCATAAATCGCGATACGGCTGAAACGGGAATTAATAATATCCTCTTTGACATCTGCCAGCGTCTTGTGCGCGGGCAAGGCATAGATCTGGTCCATCGGCTTCATGATCTGCATGGCGCGGACATCGTTCAATTTGAAAACACGGTTACAGAGTACCTCTTCATCCATCTCGACGGTTCCCTCAACCCGGGCCAATTTCAGCATCATTCGGATCTCCTCTTCTGTCACGCGCGGAAGCTTGTTGTCTGCAACAAAAGGTTTGGTCATTTGGATAATGAGCACCACTAACGGCCGGAAGATCCACAACAATAATCGTATCGGCTTGGCAAAGAATA
>DAOWBD010000139.1 GCA_030634235.1 Candidatus Omnitrophota bacterium
GGCGGTCATAGTCTTGTTCGGGGCGAAAAAGTTGCCTGAGATCGGAAGCGCGTTAGGGAAAGCCATCCGGGAATTCAAGAAAGCGGGAAAAGATATTGAGACAGAAGTGAAGGCCGACGCTGAAGATAAAAATAATGAACAAAAGTCCTGAGGATTTAAGTTTCTTTGCTCATTATGAAGAATTACGAGACCGGTTGATCAAGTCCATTGTCGCGGTTCTGGCTGCTGCCTGTCTTTTTTATTTGATCGTTGATAAGGTTTTTGCTTTTGTGATTAAGCCTGTCGGCCGGTTGGTGTTTACGGCCCCGGGCGAGGCTTTTGTCGCCCGGATCATGTTGGCTCTCTTCGGCGGGATATTCTTGGCGCTTCCGGTCGTTCTCTATCAGGTCTGGCGATTCGTCGCGGCCGGGCTCAAAGAGCATGAAGCTAAACATGTGCGCATCTTCGCGCCGTGCTCGTTCGTTCTTTTTATCATGGGCGGATCATTTGCTTATTTTGTCGCTGTTCCGGTCTCGATCCGTTTTCTCTTGAGCTTCTCGAGCAGCGTGATCGTTCCGATGATCACTGTCAAGAATTACATATCGTTCGTCGGGACAATGCTTTTGGCGTTCAGCATTGTCTTTGAACTTCCCCTGGTCCTGATGTTCCTGACGAAGATCGGGATAGCCACGCCGGCATTCCTGGCGCAAAAAAGGAAATACGCGATCGTGATCATACTCGGTGTCAGCGCGTTGATCACTCCACCTGATTGCGTTACACAGATTATGATAGCCGTGCCTTTGATCATTTTGTATGAGGCGGGGATCATCGCCTCGCGGTTGGCTTGTTCGCGATAAGACGTAACCGGATAACTGCCGTTATTTTATGACCACGAAAAGATTCACGACATTTGAAGGGGTGTTTACCCCGTGCCTTCTAAGTATCCTCGGCGTCATCATGTATCTGCGCCTGGGATTTGTCGTCGGCAGTATCGGGTTGGGCGGCGCGTTGATTGTCATTGTTTTGGCGAACATGATCACGCTGGCGACGGCCCTTTCAATGTCGAGCGTCGTGACCAATATCCGCATCGGTGCCGGAGGCGTGTATTCGATCATTACCAAATCGCTCGGGCTCGAGGCGGGCGGCGCGATCGGTATTCCGCTGTATATTTCCCAGGCGATCTCCATTGCTTTTTATGTAACAGGTTTTGCCGAATGCTGGTACTTTATTTTTCCGCAGCATGATGTCCTTCTGGTTTCTCTCATGGTTTGGTTCCTGATTCTGATCATTTCTTACACGAGCACGAAGCTCGCTTTCCGTATTCAGTATGTTGTTATGGCCTTTATCGGCGCTTCGATCTTCTCAATCATATTAGGAAAGGGATCGGGGGCGCCTGCGGTTGTCGTATGGGAGCAATTTTCTATAAAGAATTTCTGGATGGTTTTCGCGATCTTTTTCCCGGCGGTGACGGGTATTCTTGCCGGCGCGTCGATGTCTGGAGAGTTAAAGAACCCGAAAGTAAGCATTCCCAAAGGAACGCTTTGGGCGATCGCCGTCAGCTTTGTTGTCTACACGTCGTTAACATTCTGGTTTGCGAAACAAGTTCCGCTGGCCGAATTAAGGACGAATACCAGGATCGCCGTCGAGCTTGGCCGGTGGCACTGGCTCGTGATCGCCGGGATCATGGGGGCGACGCTTTCGTCGGCTTTGGTGATGACTGTCGGCAGCCCGCGCATTTTACTGGCTCTCGGCAAGCATTCGATCCTGCCGTTCTCGTCGGTCTTCAGCCGCGTGAGCAAGCGGGGAGAGCCGACCGCGGCGATACTCTTTACGGCGCTCGTTTCTTTGATCACGATCCTCCTCGGGTCGCTTGACCAGATCGCCGGGCTATTGACCATGTTCTTTTTGATCACCTACGGAATGATTAACATAACTGTTCTTATAGAAGAGTCCATTGGCATTGCCAGTTTTCGTCCTACCTTCCGCGTGCCCAGGATCGTCCCGCTTTTCGGAAGCATCGGATGCGTTAGTGTGATGTTCTTGATCAATGCAAAATTCAGCATTATCTCGATCCTAGTGATTATTGGGATGTATTTTTTTTTACTCAAAAAGACATCATCGATCTACGCGCCCGATGTGCGTAGCGGCCTGTTGGTTTACTTAGCTGAACGTTTTGCCAAAGCGGCGAGCCGTCTTCCGTATTACCCGAAGATCTGGAAACCGAACCTGTTGGTGCCGGTCAAAGATATCAATGCTTTTGCCCGGATACTTCCGCTGATCGAATCGATCGTTTTCCCTTCGGGGCGCATCACGGCATTCAAGGTGCTGACAGGATTGGAGGAGGGCGTTAAGAAGGACCTGCAGGAACAATTGGCATTGAGTGTTGTTCCTCTTCAAGAGAGAAATATCTTTGTCGAAACGGGTATCGTTGAGGCAGAACACGCGTCTTCCGGGACGGTTACGATCATGCAGACGGTCAATAATATGTTTTTCCCGCCCAATACGCTTTTCACCATTCTGGACGGGGGAGAAGACGCGCGGAATTCTTTTCAGGATCAGGGTATTATTAAAGAGGCGTCCAGCGAAGGGTTGGGGATCATTGTCTTAAAACATAATGAGAAAGTCGGTGTCAGCCAAGAGAGGATCGTTAATCTGTGGATACGACGCCAAAGCCCGAACATCAACTTAGCTATTTTGATTGCGCTTCAGCTTGAGAAGAACTGGCAGGGAGCTGTCCGGCTGATCCAGGTTGTTGATCAGGAAAGTGAAAAAGAAGAAGCTCGCACGTATTTATTAAAATTAAGAAATCTCATGCGCATGTCGACGGACGGGGATATTAAGGTTATGGCCGGTTCGTTTAAGGGTGCCTTGAAAGAGGCACCGCCGGCTGATATCAACATCTTCGGGATGGGAGAGGAGCCGGACATTCCGATGATCTATGAAGTCGCGGATGCGGTTCAGACGTCGATCCTTTTTTTAAGGGATTCGAAACATGAAAGTGCCCTGGCTTAAGTAAGGGCGTGACCTTGCTTTTCACGCTAAAGTAAGGTATTCTTTTTTTAGAAGATTTTATTTTGAATTCCCGGAAATTGAATTATAATTCGGTATAAACAATTACGTGTTCAAACGAGCATCTTGGAGGAAGCTACATGAAGATTTCTGATCTGCGGGAGTTGTTAAAAGATAAGAAGGTTGTTGAAGAGATCAACAAGCATCTTTGGA
>DAOWBD010000127.1 GCA_030634235.1 Candidatus Omnitrophota bacterium
ATTTGTGTGATTTTTGACATTGCTTTTCCTTACGGTTAAACTGTTAACATATAACTATTTAATGCTTTCCTCAAAAATAATATGCACAAGTTATCACAGTTCCCCCGCAAAGTCAAGAGGTTCTCGTGCATTGGGGACGGGTGCATGGCCCACAGCCTACGTCCCCGATGCGCACCCCAGCTTCGTCATCCAGAATGACAGCGTTTTTTAAACAGCCCTCGAAGTCTCTTTACCCAATTTCTCCTATACTTCCGCGCGCGATTATGTTAATTTGTTTGTGACGTAATATTACTACCTCTAATAATATCCAAAGAAGGATTTATCCTAATGAAAAAAGCGATCATTTTCTTAAAGCTGTATTGGCTTCGTATCCTGATCTGGTCCCTCATCCTCATCGCGGTCGTTGCCGCGACTTTCTTCGTCGGTTACTGCGTTAAGAATTATTTCGCGATTGAACCGTTCAGCCGCAGGCAGATCGCCGGACAGATGGCCCTGCTCCTGCCGATGTTCCTGCTCGTGCAGCTGATCGCGATGCCGCTGATGATCGGCATGCAGTTCTACTTCATGCAAGGCGGTTTCGCCAAGATGTTCCAAAGCAAAATGTCGCTGGCGAAGGCCAACGTGAAATGGGACGAGGTTATCGGCATGGAAGAAGGAAAAAAGGACGCGTGGGAATTGGTCGAACTCATGAAAGACCGCACGAAACTCAAGCGCACCGGCGGGAAGATCATCAAGGGGCTGCTGATGATGGGGCCGCCGGGCTGCGGCAAGACATATCTCGCGAAGGCCATCGCGACCGAGTGCGGGCTGCCGATGGTCTCGACATCGGGCAGCGAGTTTATCGGCATGTTCATCGGTATCGGCACGGCGCGCATGAAATCGATCTTCAAGGAGGCCCGCGCGCTCGCGCAGCTGCACGGCGGCTGCCTGATCTTTATCGACGAGATCGATTCGTTCGCCCGCCACCGCCGCGCGGAAACAGGTTTCGGCGGGACCATGGACCGCAACGCGACGATCAACCAGTTCCTGACGGAGCTCGATGGGCTGCGTCAAACGGAGAACAACATTGTTGTCTTGGGGGCCACGAACTGCGACGAAAGCGACCTCGACTCGGCGATCACGCGCCCGGGCCGCCTCGAGCGGAAGATCAACGTCACGCGGCCGAACTTGAAAGAGCGCGAGGACATTTTTAAACTCTACCTGAAGGTCGTCGAGTGGAACAAAGACGAGATCGACATTGCGATCCTCGCGCGCAAGACCGTCTGGTTCTCTCCCGCCGAGATCGAGAGCATGGTCCGCGAGGCGTCGCTGCTTTCTCAACGGAACCATAACCGACAGATCGAACGCGAGGACATCAACGAGGCCTACGAGCGCGTCAGCTTCGGGCACAAATCGAATGTCGTCCAGCCGGAGAAAGATAAATTATGGACCGCCTATCACGAAACCGGCCACGCGCTGATGTACTATTTGCTTGCCGGCGAGCATGACGTGATGAAGGCGACGGTCATCCCGCGTTCCGGATCCTTAGGCTATGTCTTCGCCCGGCCCAAAGAGGAACTCTACAAGCACACCAAAGACTACTACCTCACACAGATCAAGGTCTGTATCGGCAGCTATGTCGTCGAACAGAAGAAATTCGGCACGACAAGTTCCGGAGTGGGCGGCGGCTCCACTACAGATTTCGGGCAGGCCATAGGCTACGCGCACACTATGGTCTGGTCATTAGGCATGGGGGCATCCGGCTTGATCGGCGATTTCGCCGCGCTAACTCAATCTCACGGTTACTGGCCATCAACAACTCCGATCTCCGAAGGGACAAAAGAAAAGCTTAACAATGACGTCCAAAACATCCTGCAGGAATGCCTGAAAGAGGTGCGGCATATTGTTGATCAAAACTGGGATGCTATTGCCCACTTCGCGGAGCAGCTTTATGTTAAAGAAGAACTTGATTATGATGAAATAGAGGCGCTCTTCAAGAAATTCAAAATAGAGCGGCCTTCTGAATTTCGCGAAGTGCCAACCGAACTGGCATCGCAAAAGGAAGAATATGTAAAAAAAATGGAAATAGAAAAGAAGGCATCTTCGGACAGCAATCCCGTCTGATGAATCATAAATGAAGACTTTAAAGATACCGTTCTTATGTTTGTTGTGCCTGCTGTTTTTTTTGCCGGGCTGCTATTCCCCCAGGCTTCCTCACACCTCACTCTCAGACGCGCACAATAAATTCAAAAAGATATGCCGGGAAGACTATGGGCTTAACATTGTAACAAAACAAGTTGATAACACGTTCTGGATCTATTGGCCCATGGAGAATGAGATTTATGACACGCGGGTCAAACCTGTTCCCGCTCCCGTTACAGACGGCCGGGGCACACCGGCCCGCAGCCTTAACCACATCGACGCGCAATTTAAAGGCGCTTTTCACATCCAGTATGATGTCACGCCGACAAGAAAATACGTCAAAGACGCCGGATACAGCTGGACGTATACCGAGGCCGTTCAGCAAGGATTCACCAATATCCGCAACGCCATCGCGCGAAGTTTTTCACAAGTGGAAGATAATCCGCAAACCGGCCAGATCGTTTTCTCAGTGGGCGGCGATGTTGATTATACCGATTCAGTAAAACACTTTTCCCATAAGCGCCTTGTTCATTCTTATGTTAAGACTGACGAAGCCCCGGAGTTCTTTGTTATTATCATATCCAATATTAATAAAGGTGTGGAAATCTCCAACCTTTCCTACTTAAAGGATTTCTTGCGCGGCATGTCGGACTATTACTTCAGCGCAGAATACAACCTGCGCACGATCAGCGAAGAGCTCAAGGGCGATCCTGATATCGTCGGTGATAAAACCGGGGAGCATATCGATTTCCACGCCGTCACCTGGCCCGAATTCCTCACCAAACAAATCATCCACCGAATCAAATTCAAATACCGCCAAAGCGACTTCCCCCCTGAGGGCACCGATGAAGAAGAAATCCTCACAATTGTCAACCAGGCCCTTTCAGGATATAAGTTCACGGGCTTCGACGGTGTGGTGCTGGAGGATTTGGGGACGGGCAGTAAAGAGAGTTATAGTAAAGAAGAAATAAAAACGCTAGAGCACCAGAACACCGGGCGCTAGTAAAAACACATCTGAGCGCTAGTCCCTGGCGCGCCAGTAGAAGCAAAAACAAAAATAGAAGTAAGAAAAAAATCCCCGTCCTATACTCCGCCAAGAGTTGAATCCCCCTATAAATTATGAAATTATTTAAAACTAATCGTTTGGCAGAAAGCGGATAGCCTGGCTTATCAAATCTGTCTTGTCACGAAAACATTTCCGAGAGATGAGCTGCAGGGATTTACTATTTCTTTTTTTCGTCAGGTAACTCTTCCAATATCTTCACCTGCCGCCCGCGGATCTTTAACCGTCCGTCGACGTAGTATTGAATGGCTCTGGGATAGATGCGGTGCTCGGCCTTGTGGATACGTTTTTCAAGTTTCTCTTTCGTATCCCCTTCTAAGACACACACCGGCTCCTGCATGATGATGGGTCCGTTATCCATCTTCTCATTGACAAAGTGAATGGTGACACCGGTCACTTTGCTGCCGTAGGTAAAGGC
>DAOWBD010000170.1 GCA_030634235.1 Candidatus Omnitrophota bacterium
GAACAAGATCGCCAACATAACGCCTTCGGGATACGCCGGATTCACGACGCGTATCAACACGACCAGGACCCCGATCAGAAATCCATAGATCCAGCGTCCCGTGTTCGTTGCGCTTGAAGAAACCGGATCCGTCGCCATGAAAATCGACCCGAACGCGAATCCGCCAAGCACCATGTGCCAGTACGGCGGCAACGAAAAGAGCGCCGGGCTGTTTTCCCCTTTGAACATCAAGAAAATCGAGCTCATTGCCGTTAGCCCTAGTGCGCACCCCGCAATGATCCGCCAACTGGCCACGCGCGTCACGAGCAGGAAGGTCAGTCCGATCAGGCACGCCAGCGTCGAGGTCTCGCCGATCGAGCCGGGAATGAAACCGAGAAAAGCATCCTTGAACGTGTAGCCGGCCTCAGCCAGCGCGGCGACGGCCGACGTCCCGTTCAGTGTGGTTGCCGACGCGGCAACAAGTGGGGTCGCGCGCGTAAACCCATCGACGGCCGCCCAGACGGCGTCGCCCGACATTTGCGCAGGGTAAGCAAAAAAGACAAACGCGCGCGCCGCCAGCGCCGGATTCAACACATTCATCCCGGTCCCGCCAAAAATTTCCTTGCCGAGAACAACCCCGAAAGAAATGCCGACGGCAACTTGCCAAAGCGGGATCGTCGGCGGCAGGATCAAGGCAAAGAGAATGCCCGTAACCAGAAACCCTTCGTTGATCTCATGCTTGCGAACGACCGCGAAGAGAACTTCCCAAAATCCACCAGCCATATACGACACCAAAATAATAGGGAGAACCTGGATCAATCCGAGCCACAGGCATCCGGCAAAAGAGTACGCATCGCCTTGCGCCATCTGCATCTGATAACCGGTATTATAAAATCCCATAAAAATGCATGGGAGAAGCGCGACCACGACAAAGCTCATGACACGTTTAAGATCAACGGCATCGCGCACATACGGGGCTTTCTTTGTTGTCTTGCCAAGTGTTAGCAAGAAAGCATCCATCGCCTCGTGGATAGGATAAAGTTTCTCAAGAGGCTTTCCCTTCTCAAAAAGTTGTTTAATCTCTTTGCTTCTTTTCTCTAGAAATTTCTCGAACACCTAACCCTCCCTCTCGATCAAGTCCAGCCCCTCGCTGATAATTCCCCCCACATCCGTCTTCGACGGACACGCGAACGTGCACAACGCGAAATCCTCTTCATCACATTCGAGTATCCCTAACTCTTCCGCCTCCTCGATATTTCCGGCAAGCACCGCCTTTAAAAGAAAATAGGTCATGATATCAAGCGGCACGAACGTATCATAAATATGGTTCATCACGATCGCCCTGTCGCTTCCGTTCCTGTCCGAATCCAGGGAGACGTCCTTCTCAGGCAGAAAAGACGATACAAATGTTTTTGAGAACGTATACTTTTTGGCGCCAGGAGCGATCCATCCTAGAAATTCCCGTCGTCCCCCCTCGGGGAAAATCGTAATCTGGGTATCGTAAAACCGCAGGAACCCGTGCGCGCCGACGTCCTTGCCCGTCAAGACGCTTCCGGATAAATAACGCATGCCCTCGGCAAGTTCGCCTTCCAGGAGAGCAGATAATGGCGCGCCCATGATCGTCTTAGCGTAGACTTGACGGCCCGCCGCGCCTTCGCCGGTCACGGCAACAATACGTTCGACAGGATAAACACCCTTCGTGAAAAGAGCCGCGACCCTCAACACATCCTGTGCCTCAACATACCAGAGGAAATCTCCTTTGTTGATGGGTTCAATACAATGGATATGCGTGCTGACATTTCCCGCCGGATGCGGTCCGGAAAAATAATGCGTTTGGCTGCCTTCTACTTGCGTTAACGCCTTGGCCCGCGCGCCTTCTTCGGCGCACACATGTACCTCTCCGTCGGTCAGGCGCTTAAGGATCGCCAGGCCCAACCGGAATTCATTCTCTTTGTTTTTGAGGATAATATCGACATCGAGCGCGAGCGGCTCGGTGTTCATCGCATGAATAAAGATCGCTTTGGGTTCCTTAAGGGGATCCGCGACTCTAGAAAACGGCCTTTGCCGTATCACGGGCCAGAGGTTCCCTTTTAAAAGAGGATCAATAACGCCTTCTCTTGAAATATCCCTGATCTGCTCCTCGCTGAACACCCGAAACTTTTCCGTTTCCTGCCGCCCATCTGTTTCGATTACGACGGAGAGAAGCACGCGTTTCTCTCCTCTGTTAATCGCAACAACCTTTCCGCTTACGGGAGAAGCAATTCCGATCTGAGGATTCACCTTGTCCGACAGGACCGTCGTTCCCGCTTTGACGGCATCGCCAACCTCGACAGCAAGCCGCAATCTTAACCCCTTAAAGTCCGGCGGTTGCACAGCAACGCGATCCGGAAAAGAAATGGCAATAACCTCTTTCTTGGCCGCGCCTTTAAGGCGGATATCCTTTCCCTTTTTTATCGCGAACGTTCCCACGTGGCCCCTCTTATTGAGAAATCTCTTTACCGACAAGCCCTTTGCGCACGTTACGAATCCGCAAGGCCTGCACTTTTAATTTTCC
>DAOWBD010000164.1 GCA_030634235.1 Candidatus Omnitrophota bacterium
GAATAGCAAGCTGGCGCACCCCAATGGAAGGATTATTCTTCTTGAGAGTAATAATGAAGGCAACGATATCTTCTCTAAGTTTATGAATGACACCCATGTCGCCTAATTTCTTCTATCCCCCCTAGAATGTGAAAGAATTCAGATTGGACATTAATATTAATTTCAGTATATCACGAGATGCCTTGAGGTCAACACGAAAACATTCTATTTATCCTCTATTTATAAGCATGAAGATACTATTGAATTTATTTTATTTCGATCTTATCGCCAAGGGAGGTTTCAGTTTGGACAATTATTCCTTCCGGAGTTTCGACCACATAGCTTGATCGAAAAAAGATGCGGCTTAAACGAAAAGGCTTAATGCCTTTCACAATGCCAACAACACAATTGTTTTTATCGACAAAAATGGCATCAATCGCAAAGCGCATAAAAAACATGTGGATGGATTGGCAGCAGGTAATGATGAGGGCTTCGTCCTTCAAGAGGGATGATCTGTTAAGAAGGCCGACCATGCGGGAGAAAAATGTATCAGCAATACGCGCCTTTTGAGCGATCACCGTGTTTTTTGTTGTATTAATAATAGATAGCAATCCGATATTCCTGTCGGTTCAATTTCGTGAATGTTTCCGGGGTGTTATTCTTGATCTTCTTGCTTTGGCTGGAACATCTCTCTATTGATCGGAAGGCCTCGCGTGACAAAGTCATCGTAGCACCGAGGGATGGTTCCTGTAGGCTGATAGGAGCCGAGAACTCTCCCGTCGCTGTCGATCCCTGTTTGTTTAAAGACGAATATGTCCGATATCTTCAATTGAAAATCATCGCTCAAGCCTTCGGTTTCTGTGATCCCGGTAATTTTTCTGGTCCCGTCAGAAAAACGATTGATATGAATGATAACGTCAATGGCGGAGGAGACCATTTCATTGATCGCCCTAACCGGCAATTCAATGCCGCTTAACAGGATCATCGAATGCATACGCGTTAAGACATCGCGCGTCGAGTTCGCGTGAAGGGTCGTCATTGAACCGTCGTGCCCAGTGTTCATCGCCTGAAGCATGTCTAAGACCTCCGGGCCGCGACATTCCCCGATGACAATACGGTCGGGCCGCATGCGAAGGCAGTTGATAAACAAATCCCGAATAGTCACCTGGCCTCTTCCTTCGATGTTCGGCGGGCGCGACTCCAATCGTCCCCAATGGCTCTTTTTAAGCTTTAACTCCGCCGCGTCCTCAATCGTAATAATGCGCTCCCCGTCAGGGATAAACTCGGAGATGACGTTTAAGAGCGATGTTTTTCCCGCGCCCGTTCCGCCGGAAACAATGATGTTCTTGCGCCCGAGAACGCAAGCGTGCATAAAGTCGGACATGTCCTGGGTCATGCTGTGGAACTTGTGCAGCAGGTCCGTGACCTTAAGCCGTTCTTTGCCGAATTTCCGAATGGTGATCATCGGGCCATTGAGCGACAGCGGCGGAATAATCGCGTTGATACGCGACCCGTCGGGAAGACGGGCGTCGACCATCGGTGTCGACTCGTCGATACGCCGACCGAGCGGAGCAATGATCCTCTCAATAATGGACCGCATTTTCTCGTCAGAAATAAAACGCTTGTTCGTCAGGATCAGCTTTCCGTTCTTCTCGACGTAAAGCTCGTCCTTGCTATTGACCATGATGTCGGTCACGTCGGGATCGGCAAGAAATTCCTCAAGCGCACCGAGGCCAAGGGCCTCGTTGACAATATCGTTCACTAGCCGGCGACGTTCTTCCGACGAGGCGATCTTCCCACCCGCTTCGTCCGTCAGCAAGTTCGTCACAACCTCTTCCGCAGACTTCTTGACGTGAACAACCGCTTCCGGATTGCCTAAAAGCTCCGCGGCGATCCCGTCGAGATTGAGCCTCTCGACAAGCTTCTCATGGATCCTTTTTTTCAAAAGAAGGATCTCATCGTCTTCGCTAGAATACCCCTTATCCGGCCCTGTGTTTTGTTGTGCGATCCCGAATTTTTCCCAGAACTGTCCCGGCTTATCCAGACCTTCTGTGTTCCTTAATTTTTCGACCTCCGTCGCCGGAACATACAAGTCTTCCCGTCGGAGAACAGGAACCATCTTTAAGAAGGCCTCAGCAACCTTGCTCTTCGGGCTATCAACAACGCAGGGAATTCCCCGGTTCAATGCCATCCCGACCGTTTTCCCGTCGGAAGGAACATGGCTGAATATTTCGCAGGGCAGCGCCGAGCGAACTTCTTGCCAGGCAACGCTCCCGCGACTTTCTGAACGGTTAAGAATAAGCTTAACCATCTTCAAGGGGAACTGCAAGCTCTGAAGGACATCGAGCGACCGCTTGACCTGGTACACGGCCAGGATATCCGGAGTCGACACCAGAAGGATCAAGTTGGAATAATCGAAGACAGTCACCAGTGTTTCGTTAAGCGATTTGCCGGCGTCAACAAGAATATAGTCGTACGTCGCTGTCGCTTTTTTAAAAAAGGGCTTGATGTTATCCGGGGTGACGCGGCCGATCTGTTGGGTGCTTTTGATGACAGGAAGGAAATGCAGGCCGCTGGAATGAATGGTGGCGTATTCTTTAATGATATCCGTATCGCCCGCGACCTCTAATCCCGCCAGAAGATCGACAATCGCGCTGCGGGGAGAAAGATTGAGCATCCGCGCCATATCTTGTCCC
>DAOWBD010000020.1 GCA_030634235.1 Candidatus Omnitrophota bacterium
ACGCTCAAGCGCCTCGAGAGGCCTTGGGGCGTTATGAGGAGGAGGTTTCTTTTCCCGTTGAGGCGGATGTGGATAAGATTCGTAAAATGGGATATAAAGTGGAGGCGACCGATCTTTTAGGCGTCACGGACTATGTCCGTCACGATTCATTAAAATTGAACGAAGCGATCATTCGGCTGATTGAAGCCCATCGCGTGATCAAGCGATAATAAATAATGCCCCAGATTACTAAAGAAATTACCGTTAAAAATGCCCAGGGATTACACGCGCGTCCCGCGGCATTGTTTGTACAGATTGCCTCACGATATAATTCGGAGGTGACGATCCAAAAGGATAATGAGCGGGTCAACGGAAAATCGATCATGGGGCTATTAACGCTTGGGGTGCAGCCGGGCGTCAAAGTTATTCTTGAAATTGACGGAGAGGATGCAGAGAAGGTTATTGTTGAATTGGAAGAACTCTTAACAAAGGATATTGTTGCATGAGCGAGATCATCTTAAAAGGTATTCCAGCAGCATCGGGCATTGCAGAGGGCCCGAGCTTTATTCTGGATAAGCAGGAGTTTATTATCCCGCCGAGAGCGATCATGGAGAAGGAAATTCCTATTGAGGTCGCCCGCTTTGAGGAGGCGCTTATTAAAACGCGCGAGGAGATCCTCGAGATCCAGAAGAAAATAAGTTCCGATGTCTTGAGCCAGCATGCACAGATCTTCGATGCCCATTTGCTGGTATTAGAGGACCGGATGCTTATTGAAGAGGTGATTAAGCGTATAAAGTCGGAGAAATTATCGTCGGAATATATTTTCTCGGAGGTTCTCAAAAAATATGTCAAGATTTTCTCAGCGATCGAGGATGAGTATTTGCGCGAGCGTGTCGGTGATGTGAATGATGTCGGCCGCCGTGTTTTGAAGAACCTAATAGATGAAAATAAGCTTCATGAATTAGATAATTTAACGGAAGAACTGGTTATCGTCAGTCATGATTTGTCACCTTCAGATACGGCGAGTATGTATAACAAAAATATTAAGGCTTTCGTGACCGATGTTGGTGGTCGCACGTCGCATACAGCGATCATGGCCAAGACATTGGGCATTCCGGCCGTTGTGGGTTTGAAAGATGCGACTCTGCGTATACAGAACCAGGATTATATTATTGTCGACGGCCGTAAGGGGCTTGTTATTATTCATCCGACTGAAGAGACGAAGACCTCCTACCGCAACTTGCAGAGCCGGATGGTTAAGTTCCGGGGGCAATTTGAGGAGATCAAGGATCTTCCTGCGGAGACGATTGATGGCGTGAAAATTATTGTAGCGGCGAACCTGGAACTTCCCGAGGAAATTCCGGTTGTATTGGAACAGGGGGCTCAAGGGATCGGGCTATTCCGGTCGGAATATTTCTATATGAACCGGGTTGATTTGCCGAGTGAAGAGGAACAATTTGAGGCTTATAAAAAGGTTGCTGAGTCTTTATCGCCGGAAACGGTGACGATACGGACCTTGGATCTTGGAGGTGATAAGTTTATTTCCAGTTTAGAGATCCCGCGTGACATGTATCCATTTTTAGGATGGCGGGCGATCCGTTTTTGTTTGGAGCGTCCCGACATTTTCAAGACGCAACTGCGGGCAATTCTTAGGGCGTCGGTCTTTGGTAAGGTTCGTTTGATGTATCCGATGATCTCGGGTCCCAGCGAGCTTCGTCAGGCCAATGCGGTCTTGCGTGAAGTGATGACAAATCTCAAAGATGAGAAGATTCTGTTTGATGAAGACATATTAGTGGGTGTTATGATCGAGGTCCCGTCGGCGGCGATGACATCTGATATGCTTGCCAAAGAAGCCGATTTTTTCAGTATCGGAACCAATGACCTGATCCAGTACACGTTGGCGGTTGATCGTGTCAATCAACAGACGGATGATCTCTACGATCCAGGGCATCCGGCCATTTTACGGTTGATCAAGCGGACCATTGATGCGGCCCATAAAGAAAATATTCCGGTCGGTCTTTGTGGCGAGATGTCAAGCGACCCGGTTTTGGCACTTATTTTGTTAGGGCTCGGTCTGGATGAATTCAGTATGTCTCCCGTATCGATTCCGCAGATTAAAAAGCTTATTCGGAGTGTTAGCTTAAAGGATGCGCAAGAGGTGGCTGAAGCGGTTCTGCAGCTTTCGACGGGAGAAGATGTGGGTGAATTGAGTAAAAGACGACTGCAGGAGTTGGCTCCGGATATAATAAATGATGAGGGGAGTAATCAGAAAAAATGAAGGCATTGATCTTAGCTGCCGGTTACGGAACAAGGCTTTACGCTTTAGTCAAAGATACGCCTAAGGCGTTACTTCCGATCCATGAGCGTCCACTTATTGACTATATTCTCGACCGGATCAAGGATCTCGATGGCCTTGATGAATTGGTTCTTGTGACCAATGACAAGTTCTATTTAGTTTTTCAGGAATGGGCAGAGCAGCATAAGGATTTTCCGCACAAGATACGGGTGGTTAATGATGGGACGAAAACGCCCGAAGATCGTTTAGGCTCGATCGGGGATATTGAATTTGCGCTGAAAGAAGCCCAGCTTGATGATGACGTGCTGGTAATCGGCGGCGATAATCTTTTTGATTACAATATTACGGAATATATCGAATTTGCTAAAGCAAAATCTCCCTCGGTCAGTATCGGGCTGTATGATGTCGGGGATCTGCAGGAGGCAACAAAATTTGGTATAGCCGGGTTGGATGATAATTCCAAGATCGTATCGTTTGAGGAAAAGCCCGAAGAGCCGCAGTCAACGCTTGTGGCGATGTGTTTTTATTATCTTCCCAAAAATTCTCTTGGCCTTATCAATGATTATTTGGTAGAATCTAAAAAATCTGATACGGCTGGAGATTATATCCGGTGGCTTTATCAAAAAAAAGATGTCTATGGGTTTACATTTACGGGAAAATGGTATGATATCGGGAGCGTAGAGGCCTATAAAGAGGCACAGGAAAAATTTTGTTAATCGATAAGTAATTAGGGAAAATACAGATAGTTTAGTATTAAAAGGAAAGGAAAGGTATCAAGTGAAAGGACAGTATTTTATTACATCAGAATCAGTTGGAAATGGGCATCCAGATAAAGTATGTGATCAGATTTCAGACGCCGTATTAGATAAGGTCTTAAAAGACGATCCGAAAGGGCGTGTGGCTTGCGAAACATTTATTACAACAGGTCTTGTCATTGTTGGCGGTGAGATTACAACGACGACATTTGTTGATGTGCAAAAATTAGTTCGCAAGACTTTAATTGATATCGGGTATACGAATCAAAAATATGGTTTTGACGCGGCGACTTGCTCGATTTTAAACGCTATTGTCGGTCAATCTCCTGATATTTCACAGGGTGTCGATGCCGGTGGGGCCGGTGATCAGGGTATTATGATCGGCTACGCGTGCGACGAAACGCCGGAACTTATGCCGCTTCCGATCATGCTCGCGCATAAACTGGTTAAGCGCATTGAAGATATTCGCAAGTCAGGTGAACTTGATTATCTCGGACCGGATTGTAAGAGCCAGGTAACTGTGGAATATCAAGACGGAACACCCACGAGAATAGATGCGGTTGTTCTTGCTTGTCAGCATACTGAGGATATTCTGGATGAAACGGGTAAGAATATCACGGCAGAATCCAAGAAAGAAATGATTAAAGTCATTGCTATGCCGATTGTTGGTGATTTGGTTGATGAAAACACGAAGTACTATGTTAATGAAACCGGTAAGTTTGTGGTTGGTGGCCCTCAATCGGGTACAGGTGTGACCGGACGTAAAATTATTGTCGATACTTACGGTGGGGTTGTTTCTCACGGTGGCGGCGCTTTCTCCGGTAAGGATCCGAGTAAAGTCGACCGTTCAGCGACCTACATGGCCCGTTACGTAGCTAAGAATATTGTTGCTGCTCAATTGGCCGAAAAATGCTGGATACAATTCGGTTATGCGATCGGAAAGGCCGAGCCGGTTAGCGTGATGGTCGATACATTTGGGACAGGAAAAGTGTCTGAGCAGAAGCTGGTTGATCTGGTGCGCAAGCATTTTGACCTGACGCCAAAAGGTATTATTAAGGAATTAGATCTCCTTAAGCCGATCTATCAAGCGACAGCTGCCTACGGGCATTTTGGCCGTGATGAATTTTCATGGGAAAAAACACCAAAGGCCGAAATTTTAGCCAAAGAAGGTTTAGCTGAAGCAACGGTGGCTTAAGGTTATCTTAAATTAAGGAAGACAATCATAATGCGAAATGAGGAGTTATGCCTACTATGACAGCAGCAGATGATTATAAAGTAAAGGATATTTCTTTAGCCGAATGGGGGTACAAAGAAATTGCATTAGCTGAAGCGGAAATGCCGGGTTTGATGTCACTTCAGAAAAAATATGAAGGACAAAAACCTTTAGAAAGGGCGCGCATCATGGGCTCTCTGCATATGACGATCCAGACCGCTGTCTTGATCAAAACGCTGAAAGCTTTGGGGGCTGAAGTTCGATGGGCGAGCTGTAATATCTTCTCGACGCAGGACCATGCGGCTGCGGCCATTGCCGATTTAGGAGTTCCTGTATTTGCTTGGAAGGGTGAGACCCTTAAAGAATATTGGTGGTGTACCAAGAAAGCTCTGTCGTTTTCCGGTGGGCGCGGCCCGACATTGATCGTCGATGACGGAGGCGATGCCACGTTGATGGTGCACTTAGGCTATGAAGCCGAAAATAATCCTTCTGTTTTAGAGAAAAAGACTGATGCTGAAGATGAGCAGGAGTTACTGGCCAGTTTGAAAGAGGTGCTCAAGGAAGAACCTCAAAAATGGCATGATACGATCAAGGAGATCAAGGGCGTATCCGAAGAGACGACGACGGGTGTTCATCGTTTATATCAAATGATGGAACAGGGCAAGTTGTTGTTCCCGGCGTTCAATGTTAACGATTCCGTCACAAAATCGAAATTTGATAATCTTTACGGTTGCCGGGAATCTTTGGCGGATGGGATTAAACGGGCGACTGATATCATGATTGCCGGAAAAGTGGTTGTTGTTTGCGGTTACGGGGATGTCGGAAAGGGATGCGCGCATTCCATGAAGACCTATGGGGCACGTGTGATTATCACCGAAATCGATCCGATCTGTGCCCTGCAAGCGGCTATGGAAGGCTATGAAGTCAAAACGTTAGATGAAGCCCTGAGTGAAGGTAATATTTATGTTACGACAACGGGTAATTGTGATGTAATTACAGCAGACCAGCTTTCTAAGATGAAAGATAAAGCCATTGTGTGCAATATCGGTCATTTTGATAATGAGATTCAGGTGGCCCAGCTTGAGAAATTACCCGGCGTCACAAAGGTCAATGTTAAACCGCAAGTGGATGAATATTGCTTTTCTGATGGTCGTTCCATAATTATTTTGGCCGAAGGACGGCTTGTTAATTTAGGATGTGCAACCGGGCATCCGTCATTCGTCATGAGTAACTCGTTTACTAATCAGATTTTAGCTCAGATCGAACTTTGGAAGAACGAGTATAAGACGGATGTCTACCGTTTGCCTAAGCAACTTGATGAAGAAGTAGCTCGGCTGCATCTTGCAAATGTTGGCGTGAAATTAACAAAGCTAACTTCTAAGCAATCGGCTTATCTTGGCATTCCGGTCGAAGGTCCATATAAACCTGAACATTATCGGTATTAAAAGAATTGGAAACCTTCGTCTTTTTGACGGACGAATATGGCACGGATTTTCATTTAAGCCCGATTGGGACCATGATTTTCCGTGCCTTCTCGTTTAAACGGGTAAGGCGATAAACCTTAAACAGGAGAAAGACATGCGATCAAAAACGGCCATCAGGTTCATTAAGATCATTGTTGTTTTGGGACTGTTTTCTCTGAATATGGTGTCCGGCAGTTTTGCAGGGAATCTTCCGGCAGAGTCCTCGATCACGGAAGTAACGGTTTATCCGGGTTCGGCGCGTGTGACACGGCAGGCAAATGTCGACCTTTCGATCGGAGAGCATAGCATCGTCTTTGAGGGGATTATTCCGCAACTGGATGAGAATTCTCTAACCGTGACCGGCAAGGGTACCGCGGATGTGAGGATTTTTGGCGCTTATATTAAGAGCGAATATTCCAAAGTCGCCGTCGACGTGCGTGTCGAAGAATTGCAAACATTGATCTTAGGCTTGAGCGATCAGATCCAGATGGAAACTGCTACGATCGAGATATTACGCAAAGAGCGCGAGTATCTTGATTCGATCATATTATTTTCCGGGCATCAGGTTCCGAAAGATCTGGTAACGACGATGCCGTCGGTTGAAAGTCTTGAAGGTGTTCGTGGTTTTTTATTCGAGCGTTTTTCGGATGTGGAGAAACGCAAGCAAGCGGTCAATATCAAGATACGGGAATTGACGAAGGAAAAAGAGGCCGCTCAACACCAGCTCAATGGATTGCGCAGTTCCGGAAGCAAACAGCAACGGCTGCTTATTATCGATCTCGAGTGTGCGAAAGCCGGGACGTTTGCTCTCGATGTTTCCTATTTGGTCCATGGGGCCTATTGGCGTTCCGTTTATGACGCGCGAGCTGCTTTTGATAAAGGAGAGGTCGAATTAACCTCGTTCGGCATGATCAAGCAGACGACCGGCGAAGACTGGGAAAATGTACATCTGACTCTTTCGACGGCCCAACCGACGGTCAGCGGTCGCATGCCATATGTCGAGCCGTGGATCCTGAATCCGTATCACCCGATGAAGCGGGAACGACAGGCCTCTGGCATGTTCATACGGCAGAAAGCCATGATGGATGTTGACAAAGTTCAGTCTGATGCCTTTACGCTTAGTGAAGAGGTTTCGGGTATGCCGATGGAAAAAGAAGCAACATTGGTTTATTCCCAGACTGAACAGAAAGGGATTTCTGTTGTTTATAAGATCGTCCGGCCGGTCACGATCAAATCGGATGGATCGGAGAATAAATATCCGATTTCCTCGCAGGTCTTAAAAGCGAACTTTGAATATTCGACCTACCCACGCCTGAAGTTGTTTGTCTATTTAGGCAGCCGCGTTGTTAATTCGAAGGACTTGCAGTTATTGAGCGGACAAGTGAACCTGTTCCTTGACAGCGATTATATAGGGAAGTCAAGTATCGATAACATCGGGCCCGGCGAGGATTTCAATCTTTACTTAGGTGTCGATGAGAACGTCAAGATTAAGCGCAAACAGGTGTCGCGTAAAATGGATGATGTTCTGATCGGGGGGATCAAGTCGACGACCCGCACGACCACGTTCGAATATAAATTAACGGTTGAGAACTATAAAAATAAAGATATCAATGTCCATCTTTTCGAGGCGATGCCCATTTCACAAAACGAGCGTATTAAAGTCAAGACGTTCGAGGTGAGCCAGAAGCCGAAAGATAAGGATTGGAAGGACCGTAAAGGCGTTTGGCGCTGGGAGTTTTCTTTGAAGCCAAAGGAGAAAAAGGAAATCGTTTATTCATTCAGTGTCGAGCATCCGCGCGACATGAACATTCCGGGGATTTAATTATGGCCATTAAAAAAATTGGTGTTTTAACGTCCGGGGGCGACGGGCCAGGCATGAACGCGGCGATTCGCAGTGTTGTGCGCTGTTCTTTGTCCAACGGCTTGGAGGTATCCGGGATCATGCGTGGCTATCAGGGGCTGATTGACGAGGAGATCATTCGCTTGAACCACCGTTCGGTTTCGAATATCATTAACCGCGGCGGGACGATCCTGAAAACCGCGCGCTCCAAAGAATTCAAGACGGAGGAGGGGCAGAAACAGGCGCTGGCGACATTAAAAAAACACAGCATCGAGGTGCTTGTTGTCATTGGCGGCGACGGGTCCTATCGCGGTGCCCAGGAGCTTTCTGAGAAATACAATATTCCGACGATCGGCCTGCCGGGTACGATCGATAACGACCTTTGCGGGACCGACCAGACGATCGGATGCAATACGGCCGTTAATACAGCCCTTGAATCAATCGACAAAATTCGCGACACGGCCCACAGCATGGAGAGAATTTTTGTGATCGAGGTGATGGGGAATCATTCCGGTTATATTGCGCTCGAGGTGGCGGTTGGAGCCGGCGCCGAAGATGTCATTATTCCTGAGAGGCCATTCGATTACGATTTGCTTTGCCAGAATATTCTTCGCGGGAATAAACTGGGTAAGATTAGCTGGATGATCATTGTGGCCGAAGGGGCGGCCAAGGCGTATGATGTTTCTGATACCATCAAGAAAATGACAGGATTGGAAACACGTTTTGTTGTTTTGGGCCATGTTCAGCGTGGCGGTACTCCTGTTAGTGCCGACCGTATTCTAGCGACGCGACTAGGTGCCCAGGCGGTCGATCTTCTGATGAAGGGCGAAAGCGGCAAGGCAGTTGGTGTTCTTCAGGGTGAGGTCAATGTTGTCGATCTCTCCAGGGCTTGCAAGCGTGAAAATGACCACATTGACGAATATTTAGAATTGATCAAGCTGTTAAGATAACAAATACGTATTAAGCAAAATGATGATGAAGTAACTTTAGAAGAACAGAAAGGAAAAAAATGGCAAAAATTTATTATGACAAAGATGCGAACTTAGATGTGTACAAGGATCGGACCATTGGGATTATCGGTTACGGGATCCAGGGGCGCGGACAGGCTTTAAACCTGCGTGACAGCGGTTTAAATGTTATTGTGGCTGAGCTCCCTGATTCACCGAACTATGAAACCGCAAAAAGTGATGGTTTCAAACCCGTCGAGGCAAAAGTCGCAGCCAAGAAGGCCGATGTTATTATGATCTTAACGCAAGATCACGTTCAGGCGATTATTTACCGAAAATCACTGAAGCGTTATTTGAAAAAGGGGAAAGCCCTTGCTTTTTCTCACGGCTTTAATATTCATTTCGGTCAGATCAAACCGCCGGAAGATGTTGACGTGTGGATGATCGCGCCGAAAGGCCCCGGAGCTTTGGTTCGAAGCCAGTTTGAAGAAGGCAAAGGCGTTCCGTGCCTCGTGGCGATCCATCAAGACTCTTCCGGTAACGCGCTTAAAGATGCTTTGGCGTATGCGAAGGGGATCGGCGGCGGACGCGCCGGCATTTTTGAGACGACATTTAGAGAAGAGACCGAAACCGACCTTTTTGGCGAGCAGGCTGTTCTCTGCGGCGGTGCAAGCGAGCTGATGAAGGCCGGGTTTGATACATTAGTCGAAGCGGGATATGCGCCGGAGATGGCGTATTTCGAATGTGTCCATGAATTGAAACTGATCGTCGACCTTATTTACGAGCATGGTATTAAAGGAATGAGGAAACGTGTTTCCGATACGGCCGAATATGGCGATTATTCACGCGGGCCCAGGATCATTAATGATCGCACGCGTAAAGAGATGAAAAAGATCCTGACGGAGGTTCAGTCCGGAAAATTTGCGCGCGAATGGATGCGTGAAAATAAAAATGGGCGACCGAATTTCAATACGTTCCGCAAAGATTCCGAAGGCCATCAAGTGGAGAAGATCGGAAAGACTCTCCGCGATATGATGCCGTGGATGAAAAAGTAATCGCAAATGAAATTACATTTAGGCTGCGGGACCAAAAAGCTTGAAGGGTGGGTTAATATTGATTCGGTCGAAGCGTGCCAGCCGGACCTTCTTCACGACATCAGCCAGCCTCTGCCTTATGAGGATCAATCTGCTGACGAGATCCTCGCCGAGGATGTGTTGGAACATTTCGATAAATACCTTCGCTTCGTTGTCTTTGACGAATGGGTGAGGGTGTTGAAGGTCGGCGGAACCGTAACCCTTCAGGTCCCGGATTTCAAAAAGATCCTTTTTAAATATTTTAAATTCGGGTATGATAATTTTGTCGATTTTATTTTCGGCGAGAACCTGTGGGAATCAAAGGCCTATATCGGGCACTTCGGGAATCACAAGTGGGGGTATTCCAAGAAGACCTTGCCGGCGTTCGTTGAGCTTTTTGGTGTCGAATCGGTAACGGTTGAGACTAAAGGGCTGAACCTGCGGTTGGTCGGTGAGAAAGTCAGGCATGTGACGCATGAAGAATTAGATCAGATCAAGATTTATTCTCATGCCAATAAATTCGGAAGCGGATCCGATCATGTTACGGTTGGCTTTGCTCGTGAACGGATCAAGGAATTTCAAAATGGTTCGACGCGACAGATAGCTTCAAGCCATCTGTCTTGCTTACCATTTGATGCGTCGAATCATCCTGAGCAAGCGAACGAACGTGAGCACGTCGAAGGACCTAAATCATGATCCGAAAAAAAGACAAAGTTTTAATATTCGATACGACACTGCGTGACGGGGAGCAGGCGCCGGGCGCGAGCATGAACCAGCAGGAGAAGCTTGAGATTGCTTATGCTCTTGAGCGTTTAGGCGTGGATATTATTGAGGCAGGATTTCCTGTTATTTCCAAAGGGGATTTTGATGCCGTCCATGCGGTGGCCAAAAACATTAAGGGATCGACGGTCTGCGGACTGGCCCGTTCGATCAAAAAGGATATTGATGCCGCGCATGATGCCTTGAAAGGGGCTAGAAATAAACGCATTCATGTCTTTTTGGCAACGTCAAAGATACACATGCAGCATAAGTTGAAGAAAACCCAGGAAGAGATCTTGAAGATGGCCGTCGATGCGGTCAAATATGCCAAAAGACAAGTTTCTGATATCGAATTCTCACCGGAGGATGCCTCCCGCAGCGAGCGGGGCTTTTTGTTCAGGATTTTAGAGGAAGTGATCGAGGCAGGAGCGACAACCGTTAATATTCCGGATACGGTTGGATACAGCATCCCG
>DAOWBD010000073.1 GCA_030634235.1 Candidatus Omnitrophota bacterium
CCGCCCGGGATCGGGAACGAGCAATTGAGGGTCGATCTCCATTTTTGTGCCGAGGCCCTTACATTGCGGGCAGGCGCCGCAAGGAGAGTTAAAGGAGAACGTTCGCGGTTCGATCTCGACAATATTGATTCCGCAATCGACGCAGGCGTAGTTTTCGCTGAAGATCTGCTCGACGGGACCAGCCGTTACATTCTTCGTTCGCGGCGAGATGATCAAAATGCCGTTTCCGGTTTGCAGGGCTGTTTCGATCGAATCGGTCAGGCGTTTTTTAATACCGGGCTTGATCGTCAGACGGTCGACGACGACTTCAATATGATGGATCTTGTACTTGTCTAATTTAATGGTATCTTCGGTAGTATAGATCTGGCCGTCGATACGGAACCGCGCAAAGCCAGCTTTCGCGACCTGATGTGGGATGTTCCGGTATTCTCCTTTTCGTCCGCGGACAATTGGCGCGAGAATCAGTGCCTGTGTGCCCTCTTCGTATTTCAACACCTGCCGGACGATCTCTTCCGTCGACTGGCGGTCGATTTTCTTTCCGCATTGATAGCAGTAGGGCGTGCCGATACGGGCAAAAAGCAGGCGCAGGTAATCGTTGATCTCTGTTTGGGTCGCGACGGTCGAGCGCGGATTGCGGCTGGTGGTCTTCTGTTCGATGGAGATCGTCGGCGAGAGGCCCTTGATGTATTCAACATTCGGTTTTTGAAGCTGCTCGAGGAACTGGCGCGCGTAGGCCGAAAGGCTTTCGACATACCGTCTCTGGCCCTCGGCGTAAATGGTATCAAAGGCCAAAGAGGACTTGCCCGATCCGCTTAATCCCGTGATCACGACAAATTGATTGCGCGGGATCGAAAGGTCAAAGCCTTTAAGATTATGCTCTTTGGCGCCACGGATAATGATCGATTGGGATTTCATAATGGGTTACTATAGGGGAAAATAGAAATAGAGTCAATATGCAAAAAAGGACGTTCACCGCTAAAAATAGCCTCTGTACAAAAGCGTACAGAGGCTATTTTTATATTTCTGAATGCCAAATTATTTTCTCTTTTTGGCTTTCTTCTTTACGACTTTTTTCTTAGCTGCTTTCTTCTTTGTTACTTTCTTCTTTGTTACTTTCTTCTTCGTTGTTTTCTTCTTAGCTGCTTTCTTCTTCGTTGCTTTCTTCTTTACAACTTTCTTTTTAGCAGCTTTCTTCTTCGTTGCTTTCTTCTTTACAACTTTCTTTTTAGCAGCTTTCTTCTTTGTAGCTTTTTTCTTCTTTCCCCCACGAACCATCTGTGCACAGGAGATATCTCCTTTTTTATCGATGAAGTAAAGGTATCCAGCGACTTTCTTTACTCCGACTTTAGCGACCTTTTTAGGCTTTCCGCCCTTTTTGGCGCCGCGAGCCATCTTTGCACAAGAAATGTCACCTTGCTTATCGACAAAGTAGAGGTATCCTTTTTCCTTCTTGATTCCTACTGTAGCTACTTTCTTTACGGCCATGTGTTCACCCCCTTTCCAATTTTTTTAAGTTCCTACAAAAACGCCGGTACAATACTGCTTGAGCGTTTGAAGCCCTGACAGAACAGCTAGATAACTTGTTTTCGGGTTGTCCGGACAAACGAAGTTATCTGTTTGTGTAACAATACGGCCGAATTTTCCCGTCAGCTCGACCGTGTGCGAGTTTGTTTTGAATTTTGGGGAAACAATGATACGGATAATGATCTTCTTGCGGCTTTGCGAGGCTAAGGCAAGCGTCGCGGCAACGTTGATGTTCCTGGGGAACGCTTCAACGGCGTCGGTAACATTGCCTTTGAATATGACGGTTTCTTTGGTGATCTTCGACGGGTCAATGCCCTTCTTCAGCAAGTAAGGATTATTAGAGAAGCCGGTCGTCGGTTTACGGGTTGTGAGTGTGATCGTATCGATGCCGACGAGGCTTGCAGCCTTGACCGCGTCAATGCCGGCAATAGCGCCGGAAGGCAGTAATAAATGGCATTTGTTTTTTTTGGCTAATCGGAAAAGGTCGGACGCATTGAGGAGTTTCCCCACGCTCATCGACAGCACGCTTCGCTTGGCCTCGAGTGCCTGGCGGATAATAGTCCGTGTATTCTTTGCGGTGACAGCTTCGACCATACAATCACAGCTCTTTATAAGTCCTGGGATCGTTTTTTTAACAGCTTTATTCAAAGAAAGACTTTTTGCGAGTTGGTCGGCCTTTTCCTGATCAATATCGTAAAGGCCCGTTAGCTGGCAATCTTTTTTAAAGTCCTTTTTGATGCTTTTGGCTATTCGTGATCCGATCGCACCACAACCGATGATGCCGATCTTAACACGGTCTGTCTTTGGCTTCATTAGATATAAAAAATTATATTGTCAATAAGTCTGGTCTGGCCAAACTTAACGGCAAGGACGACCATAACCCTGCCTTTCAGTTGCTTTAAAGGTATCAGTGAATGCGCGTCAACGCAAACGATATAATCGATTTTGCCCGGGGTGTGCTTTCTGATAGCCGTTCGCATCCGGCGAAGAATGTTTGCTGCATTGTACTCGCCGGCTAACGCGCGCTTCCTGGCGTCTTTCAATGATTTGAAAAGAACGGTTGCGCCCTCCCGCTGGCGCGGTGTTAAGTACTTGTTGCGTGAGCTCATTGCCAGCCCGTCAGGCTCGCGAATGATCGGGCAAACCTTAACGGCAACCGGAAAATTCAAGTCGGCGATCATGCGCTTAAGCACGACGACCTGCTGCGCGTCCTTTTGCCCCAAGTATAGGGCATCCGGAGTAACGATGTTCAGGAGTTTCCCGACAACCGTCGTGACTCCCCGGAAATGCCCGGGGCGCGTTGCGCCGCATAAACGATCCGTGATTTCATCCACATGAACATTTGTCAAAAAGCCTGTCGGGTACATCACTTTCTCCGACGGATAAAATATTATATCAACCTTTTCTTTTTTTGCCAACAAAATATCTTTTTTTTCTGGTCGGGGATAGGCCTTGAAATCTTCTTTCGGCCCGAATTGCGAGGGGTTCACGAAAATGCTGATGACAACAATGTCATTTTCTCGACGAGACTTTCGAATGAGAGAACAATGCCCGTCATGCAACGCGCCCATCGTCGGGACAAAACCAATCGTCTTGTTTTGGCTTTTTATTTTTTTTACGGAACGGCACAGCGACTCAACGGTCTTAACAATATGCATGGGACAACTCCTCGGTCAGGAGAGGTTCGATTTCTTTTAAAGGGTTCATCACAAAATGACGTTTGAACATGCGCGGATGCGGGAGGGTGAGTTGAGGGGTTTGCAATTTAAGATGATCGTAAAGAAGGATATCAAGGTCGATGCTGCGCGGGCCGTTTAAGATAGTCTTTTTCCGGCCGAGCTCTCTCTCGATCTGTTTAAGAAGATGAAGCAATTTCTGCGGGGCAAGCTGGGTCTGGATCTTTAGGACGCCGTTCAAGAACTTGCCCTGGTTGGGCGGTCCGCCGATGGGATCGGTTTCGATGATCGTCGAGCGCTTAAGAACGCGGATACGGTTTTTCCGCAAGGAAACAATGGCGTCCTCGATGTTCTTTTTGCGGTTGCCTAGATTCGATCCGATTCCGATATAAACAGTGGCCATGGTTATTCCTGGTCTTGGCGTTGTTACAAGATTTTTTGAAGCCGGCCGACGGCTTCATTGATGCGGTCTTTGGAGACGGTCAGGGCCATCCGAATATATCCTTCGCCCTGCTCGCCGAATCCGTTTCCGGGTGTGACGACGATATCCGCTTTATCTAAAAAGGCCTTGGCGGTTTCCATGGAGTTCGAAAAGCCTTTAGGGATCTTGGCCCATACGTAGTACGTGGCTTTTGGCGGCGGGATCTTCCATCCGATCGCGCGCAGGCCGTTGATCAGGTAATCACGGCGGTCCTGATAAAGGGTGCGCATGTCTTCGGCGACCAGTGGATCGCTTTTTAAAGCGGTGATCCCGGCGACCTGGACGGCCTGGAAAATGCCGGAGTCAAAATTCGATTTGACCTTGGCTAAAGCGGCGATCAGCGTCGGATTGCCGCAGGCCCAACCGATGCGCCAGCCGGTCATGTAATAGGTTTTGGAAAGCGAGTGAAATTCAATGGCAATCTCCTTAGCCCCTTCGATCTCGAAGATGCTCAACGGTTTTTCCCCGTCGAAGTAAACTTCTGAATAAGCCATGTCGGAAACGATGATAATTCCCCTCTCCCGTGCCAGCTCGACGAGTTCGGTATAAAATTCTTTGGTTGCCGTCGCTGCCGTCGGATTATTCGGGTAATTGATCACGATCGCTTTTGGATCTTTAAACTCGGCAATCTTCTTAAGGTCAGGCAAAAATCCGTTACCGGCCTTGAGCGGCAAATTAATGATTTTCCCTCCGGCGAATTCGATTGACGGACGGTAAGCCGGATAGGCTGGGTTGGTTAAAAGGACTTTTTCCTTGGGATTGATAATGCCAAGCGGTAAATGGGCGAGTCCCTCTTTTGACCCGATCAACGGGTAGATCTCGGTGTCAACGTCGAGTCCGACGTTAAAACGGCCTTGGAACCATGTCGCAATTTCTTGCCTTAACTCGGGCATGCCGGCATCAAATGCGTAATGATGGTTAGCACTGTCTGCAATGGCGACTTTCATCGCTTCTATAATATGTTCGGGTGTTCCGTAATCCGGATCCCCGATACCTAAATTGATCACGTCGCGCCCTTCGGCAACAGCCGCTCTTTTGGCCTTGTCGATCTCGATGAACAGGTACGGCGGTAAATTTTTAAGACGGTCGGAAAATTCGATGTTTAATGACATGGAAGCAGGATCCTTTCTAAACTGGTGGTATCTTTTTCTTAATTAATAGAGAACGGAACGTTAACGGCTAACATTTCTTTCCATTTTTCATATCCCTTTTTATCAAAAGTATTTTGCAAATTGAACTGAACGAATTCGAGATATTCATCCATCGAAAGTATCCGTTTCTGAATATGTGCTTCTTTAATGATTGGCAGTTTAAAATCGTTCATTCAAATGCTTCCAGAATTTTATTGTAGATTTCAATAGTGCCGAATTCTAAACATAATTCTTTAAATTCTTGGTCTCTGGGATTTAACTCATTTATCCTAATCAAATTTATAATATCTGGCAAATCTCTGCTGAATCGAAGTTTGGGGTTGTGTTTGATTGAATGCAACTTTAGGGCAATCAAATGATCTAGTGAGGGAACCATAAACTTTTGCTTGGCAATTTCGATCTCCTGGCTTTCATTTAGAATTTTTGTTAACGTGTCTTGATCAACAAACATAAAATCCACATCCAGCAGGGATATTTGCGCGCTCTTAAGCTGCGCGAAATTCTCCTGTGTTAAATTATTTTTGTATCCAGCTTTTTTTAAAAAGACAATAATTTTGTCAAAGGCATCCTTGGTAATCAGAAAATCAACATCCGCTGTTTGGCGTGTGACCCTGTAATAGTTTACGGCGAATCCACCGATTAAAATACATGAAACGCCTTCTTTTTTTGTTACATCCGATATTAAATGAAAAACAGATTTTTTGTTCATAATCCTTTCTGTTGTAATTTTAAGGGACGTTGTGCAATAGGATGAAGGGGACAGCGACCTTTAGATTAACAAAATTGCGTAGAAAAGGTCGCTGTCCCCTTTAG
>DAOWBD010000034.1 GCA_030634235.1 Candidatus Omnitrophota bacterium
ACCTATCTCCGGGACATATCCCGGATACGTTGCTTCAGGGCCCTATTCTTCGCCTTCACTGATTGCATCTGGTCCTTTACAAGTCTTTTCTGCATCTGCTGGTTGATCTTATTTCTGCGGATGATATCTTTTGTATTACTATTCGTGATCCGGTTCAATTCAACACCGCGAAGCTGGTCCGTCTGCCGTCCTTTGAGAATCGAAAAAGAATCTTTCGTTTTCTGGATCAATGCCGAAACGCTTCTCGCGAGGTCATTACCGCGAATGATCTCATCGGTTTGCCTTCTCTGCATATCCGTGGAACGGCGGACCTCGAAGCCGTTGTTCGAGGGCTTAACACTAAAATCCAAATGATAATCCACGATCTCCGCATGCGCCGACAAATGGAGGGAAACCATGATCAGAGCGAGGAATAAAATACGGCTCTTTTTATTTGTTGTAGTTCGTTGCATGCTAATACCTACACTATTGTTCGCACTTTCATCAATATAATAAAGCATTCGACCGGGCCGATAAAAATCGGAAAAAATGCGCCTTATTCTGTGGGAGAGCGACCCTGCATCTGGCTCCGGTAATACTCAAGGCACTTCTTACAAGTGCCGTCTTTTCCCACCCAGTCAGGATGATGGGCCCGGATCTCCTCTATAATGTGCTCTTCCGTATGATCGACATAGACTAAAAGGTCATCTTTGAGATGCTCGCCACAAACGCCGCATTTGTATTCCACGGAGATGCTCCTCTTTATTCTTCGCTGTCGTTTTTTTGTTTTCCTTTTCCGCGATACATGATCTTCCACGGATTGACCTTCAAATCATAGCTCAATTCTTCAAGATTAACGGAAAGAGAATGCAAGTTCGTAACCGTATCATCGATCTTTTTTTCATTGGTCGTCAATCGTTGGTTCGCGTTACTGACAATTGAAGCAAGGTCTTTCATGGTCAGGTTCAGATTGGATAATGTCTCATCAAGGACATCTTTATTCGTCTCGAGGCGTTCGTCAAGATTGATCGAGATCGATTTCAATCTTCGCGCGATCTCTTGGCCCTCTGAAAGCAAATGTTCAAAATTCGGCGGTTCTTGGCCCATAATGACGGATCCAGGGGCCAAATACACTCCGCCTTTCTTGCCCGATGTAAGCCCGATATACTTCTCCCCCATGAACCCAAGGTTCTTGATGTACGCCTTGGACCCTTCCCGCAACCTCGCGTTCTCATTGACCCACAGGATCACTTCCATCCTGACATCCCCGCGATAATCCCTGATCTTAATGTCTTCGACGATCCCGACCTCAAAACCGTTGAACATGACCGGCGAATTAAGATTCACTCCGTCGACATTCTCAAACCGGGCCTTGATCATATAGCCTTTCGTCAACAAATTGAATTTCCCGGTCTTGATCGTCAAGACCGCCAATAAAATGATCACCACCGTAACCATTAACCCGATCTTTGTCTCATTATTCATTTTCATAAACGGCTCCTAACTTAATTGTATCGGCCCCTCTATTTCCCCTTTAATGAACTGCTGCACAATTTCGTTCTTAGAGTTCTTGATCTGCTGTTTCGTGCCAACCTCCAAAAGCTTGCCCTGATAGAGCATGGCGACCCGGTCGGCAACGCGAAAGACACTTTCCATGTTATGCGTAACAACAATGGAAGTTAAATTGAGTTTTTTCGTCAGATCGAGAATAAGCTTGTCGATCACCGCGCACATCACCGGATCAAGGCCCGCCGTCGGCTCATCGTAGAAAACGATCTGCGGGTCCATCGCGATCGCCCGCGCGAGTCCCACGCGCTTGCGCATCCCTCCTGAAAGCATGCTCGGCATATAACTCTCGAACCCCTGAAGGCCGACTAAATTTAATTTCATCTTGGCAATAATGCTGATCACATTCGGCGTCAGGTTCGTATGCTCCCGCAACGGCAAGCTGATATTTTCTTCCACCGTCAGAGAATCGAGTAAAGCGGCCGATTGAAAACTCATTCCGAACCGGCGCTTGACGGACTCCTTCTCATCATCATTAAGCTTGCTAATTTCCCTGCCGCTGAAATAGACATGGCCGGCATCGGGCTTGATCCCTCCCGTCATGATCCTCAATAAAGTGCTCTTCCCACTGCCGGACCCGCCCATGATCACAAACGTCTCCCCATGATAAATATCAAGATCAATATCCTCGAGGACCTTTAACCCTCCGAAGGTTTTCTCCAGATCTTTCACCGATATAGCGACTTCCTGTTCCGGCATGAAACGGCTCCTGATTAATACCCCGAAAAATAATAGATCCCTGTCATGATCGCGTCGGCGACAATAATAAGGATAAAACTTGTAACCACACTGACCGTCGTCGCCCTGCCGACCCCGACCGCGCCGCCGCGCGTCTTGAACCCTTGATAGGCGCCGACCATGGTTATGATGATCGCGAAAATAAATGATTTCGATAAGCCAGTATAAATATCTTTGAGTGTAAGGAACTTGAGCGCCGTCTGGATATACAGGCCGGAATTGATCTTAAGATTATGCACTCCGATAATGTATCCGCCCAACAACCCGGAAGCATCTCCAATAACAGTCAAACACGGAAGCATGATGAAAAGAGCGATCAGTTTAGGAACGACCAAGTAGCGAATCGGATTGATCGCCATTGTATCAAGGGCCTCGACTTGTTCATTGACCTTCATCGAACCAATCTCGGCGGTGATCGCCGCCCCAACCCGCCCGGCAATGACCAGCGCCGTTAAGACAGGACCCAATTCACGGCAGATCGAAATGGTCACCAAACTGGATACGTAAATGAGCCCGCCCATTTGGATTAGCTGAGGCGCCGATTGCATGGCCAGGACGATCCCCGTAAAGAACATCACAAAAAAGACGATCACGACCGATTGGATCCCCATAAAGACCATTTGGTCAGAGACGATCTGAAGGTGAAGCGGCTTCTTTTTGATAGGGCTCATGATCACCCAATAGATCGTTTGGGTAAAAAGGGAGGAAAAATCAACGAACACACGAAACCAACGCGTAATGGCACTTCCTATGTGTTCAAAAATTTGCATCATGTTTTAAAAACGCGGCCTATTTCTCTGCGGATTCGATCAACTTGATCGTCTTGATCAATTCTTCAATGTTCAGAGGTTTGATCAGATATGCTTCGGCGCCCATCTCAAGTCCGATCTCGATGTCTTTCATTTTATTCCTGGAGGTCAGTAATATAATCGGAATATCCCTGGTATCTTCTTCGGCCTTGACAAGCCGGCAGAAATTGAATCCATTGATGATCGGCATCATGACGTCGAGAACGATCAGGTCGGGCTTTCGGGTCATCGCAAGCTCCAGGCCTTCGGACGCCTCATTGATCGCTATGACCTCATAGCCGTTCTTCTCCAGGTATTTCTTAAGCAGATCGGTGATCGTCCGGTCGTCATCCACAACCAATATTTTCCTGATCTTACGTTTTGCTCCCATAAAATAATCCTTAATTTTAATATTTAATGAACATGCGGCGTTTCCAGGATATCTTAATCCTAATGAAAAACTCAGGTGAAAACAAGCTAAAACACATATATTCCACAGCCGCACCGTCGCCAACCGATCACAATGATGTATCGATCTTGTACTTCTTGTGCTCTTTCATGATGGCCGACAGGCCGACCACGGCGATCACTTTGGTCGACTGAAAAATATGCTGGATATCCTCGTCCGTCGCGTTAAACACCGGCAAGCCGTATTTTTCATCCATGATGGACCTCCTTTTTATGTTTTGAGTCCCGTTCCTCTCGCCAACAAGACCAGGTTCACCGCCGTCAGAACCGCCGCAAAGACGACCAAGATCATAAAACTAGCCAACACATTGACATCAGAAAACCCGTGAAAGCCATAGCGAAACCCGTTGACCATGTACAATACGGGATTAAACTTAGAGATCATCTGCCAAAAAGGCGGAAGGTTGTCGATCGAATAAAACACCCCTCCTAAATAGATCATCGGGGTCAGGATGAAGGTCGGGAAGATCGATATGTCGTCGAATTTCTTGGCAAAAATAGCATTCAGTAATCCGCCAAGAGCAAACACAACGGCCGTTAAAAAGACAAAAGGAAAAATGATCCCCAAATGGTGGATCTGCGGACGCGTAAAAAAGATCGAGACGAGAAAAACAAGGAAACCCACAATGATCCCGCGCACCACCCCGCCGGTCACATAACCGGCAATGATGATCTTATTCGACGTCGAGGAAACTAGAAGCTCCTCGATACTGCGCTGGAACTTCGAACTAAAAAAGGAACTGACAACGTTCATGAAGGAATTATTGATCACGGCCATCATGACAAGCCCAGGGATAATAAAAGACATGTAGCTGACCCCGTGAATATCCCTTATTTGCGCACCGATAAATTTTCCGAAAATCAGAAAATACAGGGTCTGGGTGATGACCGGCGGAAAAAGGGTTTGGGGCCATATCCTCAGAACCCGCGTCACTTCTTTACGCACGATCGTCGTATAGGCAATATATTGCCCGTGTTTGGTCATGCGCCTATCCCCGCCTCTGTTTTCGAATTAAGAATGTTCAAGAATAATTTCTCGATACGGTTGCCCTTCGGGCGGAAGTCAGTCACCATCATGCCTAATTGCGACAGATAAGCGATGAATTCATTAAGCCGCTCTTCCTTGCTTAGCTCAACTTCAAATGTATTCTCATCAATAACGACCGGGTTATACCCCCTGATCTTTTCCAAAGAGCGGATCTCGTCGACATGAACGATATAAGTTTCCTTGGCGACCAACTTGACCAGGTTCTTCACGCGGTCATTGGCAATGATCTGCCCGTCTTTGATGATCGCCGCCTGCCGGCAAAGCTGCTCAACCTCCTCGAGATAATGCGTGGTCAAAAGGATCGTGACCCCCTGTCCGTTGAGCTCGCCTAAAAACTCCCACATTGAGTGCCTGAGTTCCACGTCGACGCCGGCGGTCGGTTCATCGAGAATAAGCAACTTCGGTTTATTAACCAGGGCCCTAGCGATCATCAACCGACGTTTCATCCCACCCGAGAGATTCCTCGCGATCTCATGGCGCCTATCCCATAGGCGTAATTGCTTTAAATTCTTTTCTGCTTCGGCAAAAGCCGTCGTGCGGTCAATGCCGAAATATCCGGCTTGATTGACGACGATATCCTCGACGCGCTCGAATATATTAAAGTTCATCTCCTGGGGAACAACCCCAATAACTTTCTTCGCCTTACTATGGTTCTGGTCAATGTCATAATCAAAGATCCTGACGCTCCCCGACGTCTTGTTGACCAGGCCGGTCAGGATCCCGATGATTGTTGTCTTTCCCGCGCCGTTGGCCCCAAGCAAAGCACAGAAATCTCCCGACGCAACCTCAAGGTTAACCCCTTTGAGCGCCTCCGTTCCACCGGCATAAGTTTTAGTGAGGTTCTGTATGCTTATGGAGTTCATAGAGGGATTTGTTCTCCCAGCAGGATCTTCGACAATGGCAAGATATCAATGCGCAGGCCCCCGTCGTGCTCGATCTTGATCGTATAGAGATTGCCGGGAACGAACATCGTGCCGGGCGCTTCGATCTGGGCGTTCTTAATGCCTTTTAATTTGGCTTTTCCGGAATCAAGCGCATACTCCCAAAAACGCGACCAGAATTTGGCCTCAACAGGATCATATTCGTCCCCTAGCTGATATCCTCGAGGAACCTGATTAATTTTCGCGATCTCATATTCCTGAGTTTTTTTACCGTTGAGAACAAAGACTTTCCAAAACAGATAGGCGCTCTTTCCCTTCAATTGATCGCCCGTGCGGATATGCAGGTCATCAAAACGTACCACCAGCGATTGAAACTGGATAATGTTTCCCGAAAAAGTAAAATACTTCGCATCGAGCGGCCTCCCCTTGCTGTCGTATTCAAGGAACTTGATCGTCGTATAGGTTTTCCTGTCAACTTCATTATAGTTAACACCGGTGACAAGAACTTCGGCAACTCTTGAATCGGCTTCAAGGCGCGTGATGATCTGCTTGAAAATAGCATTCTCGTAGATATATTGCGTGGCGATCCTGTAGGCCTGATACCCGATTGCCCCGCAGAGAAGAATGATGATAAGGCGGATCAAGAACTGTGACTTTTTTTTCATATTCCTCCAAAAGAAAATTAATATGCGAGGTATTCTTCGCGTTCCTGTTTGACTTCATATTCAGGCGAGCCGACCCAAGACGGCCTTACCGATTCGATAAAATACACCGCAGAACTGTGCCCGAGAAGATGCAGATTCTCGCGCTCTTCCCGACGGGTATCCGTGTCCTGACAATCCCCATCCAGTTCCCTTCCTTGGGGCTGTCTGCCAGTTCGTATCCTTCACTAAACATTTTCACGGCTTCGTAATCGTTTAAAAAGACATCTTCTCCCTCATCGTCTATGTGCTGAAACCAAAAAAATAGCGGGTAATAATAATTGTTCCTGTCCACCCCGTCAAATATCCCATGGAAATAATATTGCCTGTACTCCAACTCCACGTTTTCATCATATTTCTCATAAAACCCGTTCAACTGATTTGCTTCAACCTGATATTCGCACTTTAGTTTCCCGTTCTTATGATATTCCTTGTGAATTCCGTCTTTTTCCCCCTTTAGGTTTTGCGTAAAACCGTTCGAACATGCTGTAAAAAGGAATATGACAGCCGTTATGACCCTAAGCATCATGGTTCAACCCCTTTCAGAAAAAGTATATCACCAATCCATATCATAGTTAACCATTTTTCCATGTTCTTCGCATTGTTTTCGCGTCCGCATAAAAGAAAAAGCCCCAGCTTGAAAGCCGGGGCAATTTTCTTTCGCTAGACAAAACACCAGCAACTCTTACTTTGCTTCTTGAAGCAACGCCTTAATATCCTTAAGAAGGGCTTATGTTTTTCCCTGGTTAACAAGGATCTCCTTCAACATGGTTCGGTCACTCTTATCCGTCGCAAACGGGATTTCACCGCCCGCCTGGCCCGCAGCCATAACATTCAAACTGAACATCATAAAACCCTTTTATCCGACGGGGAATTAATGGACCCCTTGATAACTTTGAAGGATCTTCATGTAATGCGCCCGCTCGAAGGAATCAGGATTTTGGCATGATTTCTGGCTCATGCTGCCTTTCATCTGTTGAACAGACTCATATTGATGAACCTTCATCCACTCCTGCATGTCTTTGAGAATGTCGTTGACATATTCAATGCCGTTCTTAAGCAAGGCGGAACAAAGCATCGTTACATCCGCCCCGGTCATGATCATTTTAAGAACATCCTGGGCATTATAGATGCCGCTTGTCGCACCTAAGTTGGCCTTGATCTGCCCGTAGAGGATTGCGATCCACCGCAGCGGCAGGCGAATGTCATGGGGCGTGCTCAGGATCAGATTAGGCGTAACCTCTAAATTCTCAAGGTCAATATCAGGTTGATAGAACCGGTTAAAAAGAACAACCGCGTCCGCCCCGGCATCATCTAACCGCATCGCCATGTTCGCGATCGAGCTGAAAAACGGGCTCAATTTGACAGCAATGGGAATCTTCACCGTCGATTTGATCGACTGAAAGATTTCCAGATAGTTCTCCTCAACCCTTGAACCGGGAATGGCAGGATCTGTCGGGACAAAATAAACATTCAATTCCAATGCGTCAGCACCCGCCTCTTCTATGCGCTTAGCATACCTGACCCATCCGCCCTGCGAAAAACCATTAAGGCTTCCGATCACCGGGATGTCGACTATTTTCTTCGCCTTGGCGATATGGTCGATATACTCAGCCGGATCCATCGCATAGGCCCCCGTCTCCGGCACATAGCTCAACGACTCCGCGAAGCTGTCGGTCCCTAAAGTAGAAAAATAATCCGAAGCTTCATTCTCCTTAAGGATCTGTTCTTCAAAAAGCGAATGATTGACGATCGCGGCGACTCCGGCATCCTGCATCCGTCGATAATTATCCATGTTCTTGGAAAGCGGCGAAGCCGATGCCACGATGGGATTCTTTAATTCAAGCCCCATGTAAGTGGTGGAAAGGTCCATTGTTTTCCCTATTTTTTTATTGGTCGTTAACCTTTAGAACTTCCGGTTTTTGAGCAGCCATTTGTTCATAGATCGCCCAGCGGTCATAAATATCCTGCTGCGCGAGCTTTAACAGCTCTTTGGCTTTTTCCGGATGGCTTTTTTCCAACATCTTGAACCGGTTCTCGGTATCAGCACGTTCCTTGAACGGAATCTTCGGCTCGGTCGAATCAAGAATAAACGGATTCTTTCCCTCTGCCGTAAGTTCAGGATTATAACGGAACAGCGGCCAGTACCCGGATTGGACGGCGCTTTTCTGGTCAGAAAATGCTGTTGTCATATTGATCCCGTGGGCAATACAATGGCTGTAGGCAATGATCAGAGAAGGCCCGTCATACCG
>DAOWBD010000163.1 GCA_030634235.1 Candidatus Omnitrophota bacterium
AATCCTGCCAGCCCTGCCTCAGCCTTCTTTTCAGCCCCTTCTTTAACTTCTTCAGCCTTCTTCTCTTTGGTGACCTCAGGCTCGATACTATCTTCTTCACCTTCCGCCGGCACTTCTACCTCTTTCATAGGAGGCACAACAGAGACTAAAATAGCCTCTGAGTCATGCATTGTCTTAACCCCTTCGGGTAAGACAATGTCCTTGACATGAATAGCATCGCCAATTCCAAGCTCGGTAACATCGATCGAGATCTTCTCCGGAATATTCGTCGGCAAGCAGATAACATCCAGTTCCCATACCGTATGGTCCAGGGAACCGCCATCATCCTTAACACCCGTAGCCTCACCTTTCGTAACAATAGAAACTTTAACTTCAAGCTCTTCCGTCAACGAAATACGATGAAAGTCAATATGCTGCAATTTATCAGAAACAGGCGCGTGCTGCTCTTCCTTAACAATCACGGCATAGTCTCTTAATTTCTTTTCCCCCTCCATCACGTTAAGATGAAAAACAACACTTTGCCCCTGATGATTCCGCATGATGCGCTCATAGGCGCGGCGGTCGACCTTGATCGCCGTCGGGCCCTTCTTTTTCCCACCGTAAACAATAGCCGGCACACAATCTTCCCGATGGATGGCTTTGACCTTTCGGCTTCCGATTTGGTCCCTTATTTGAACATCTAATTTGAGCTCTTCCATTTTTCCTCAACCACCTTTTCTTTTTTATGATGCTTCGTCAAACAAGCAACTGATCGATTCCTCATCATGGATCCGTTGAATCGCCTCAGCAAGTAATGACGCGACACTGACATGTTTTATCTTAGGGATTTGCTTCGCTTTGCTTAATGGGATACTGTTCGTAATGACCAGCTCCTTAAGTGCTTTGCACTTTTCGATCCTCTCGATCGCCTTTCCGGAGAGAATGCCGTGCGTGATCGCCGCATATACATCTTGGACGCCTTTCTTCTTGAGCGCCTCGACCGCTTCGATCAAAGATCCGGCCGTTGCGCAAATATCGTCGACGAGAATAGCGTTCTTTCCCTTGACGTTTCCAAGTATATGCATAACACTTGTCGATTCGGGACTGTTGCGGCGTTTATCAACGATTGCAAGGCTAGCGCCTAAACGCTTCGCGTAGGCGCGGGCCATCTTGATGCCGCCAACATCCGGAGAAACGACAACTAAATTCTTGAGTTTCTTGTCATCGAAATATTCACAGAGAGAATTAATCCCATATAAGTGATCAACAGGAATGTCAAAGAACCCCTGGATCTGGCTCGCATGCAGGTCCATGGTCAGAACACGCGTTGCCCCGGCCGCAACGATCAAATTAGCAACTAGCTTCGCCGTGATCGGAACTCGCGGCTGATCTTTCCGGTCCTGGCGCGCGTAACCATAATAAGGTACAACTGCCGTTATACGGTCGGCCGACGCCCGTCGAGCTGCGTCAATAAGGATCAAAAGCTCCATTAAGTTATCATTTGTCGGAGGACACGTCGGCTGGATAATAAAAACATCTTTTCCCCGAATATTTTCTTTGATCTCGATCCGGATTTCCCCCTCGCTGAACCTTGACACCAGCACATCCGTCAAAGAAATATCCAGCTGGTCACCAATCCTTTTTAACACCTACAAATTCGGATTCACGTTTTGAAGAGCTAAACCATTCATCTGGATTCCTTCTTTGAAATGATTTTCACCGGTACCCCAACAGCAACACTACCGTCGGGAATAATTTTTCCTTTTGGAACAACGCTCCCTGCTCCAATAACCACTTTCTTGCCTATTTTCACTGGTGCAATTAAAATAGCGCCGGAACCGATAAAAGCGCCTTCAGCGATCTTTGTGGAGTGTTTATCTTGACCGTCAAAGTTAGCCGTGACCATCCCCGCCCCGATATTTGCATTTGCTCCGATGGAGGCATCACCGACAAAACTGAAATGTTTCATGAAAGTCCCACTGCCAATCTTGGCCCTGGAGACTTCGGTGAAGTTCCCGATCTCGACTTTATCGTCGATCCTCGTTCCCTGCCGGATCCTGGCAAAGGGGCCGATCTGGCAATTCCTGCCAATACGGACATCCTTTTCGATAAAAGTGAATGGATGAACAACCGTGTCATACCCGATCTTTGCGTTGGCGTCGATGTATGTCGTTTTCGGATCCACGATGGTTACGCCCTGCAGCATGAAGCCCTTTAAAATCTTCTGACGCAATATCGCCGATGCCTCCGCCAGGTCTTCACGGGTATTGACCCCTAATCCTTCGGAAGGATCTTCCGTTTCCACCGTCGAGACCTTAAGGCCTTGTTCGAAAAAGAATTCGACAATGTCCGTTAAATAGAACTCTTTTTTCTTCTTGTTCATTTTAATCTCTTTAAGCGCATTGAAAAGTTCTTTGCTCTGACAGCAATAGACACCGGCATTGATCTCGGCAATATCCCGCTCAAACCCACAGCATCCTTATCCTCGCGGATAGCAACCACCCTGCCATCATTACCGCGAATAACCCGTCCATACCCTTTGGGATTATGCACAAAAGCAGTCAGGAACGAAAACTCTGTTTTTTATTTTCTCTGATTTTGTTCGATCCTTTTTACTGTAGCTTTATCAAGCAACGGCGTATCGGCGCACAGAATCAGGACATCTCCCCGGTAATTCTGAAAATAATTTTCCGCACATTTAACTGCATCCGCT
>DAOWBD010000055.1 GCA_030634235.1 Candidatus Omnitrophota bacterium
CAAACTCAACCGCCCGTTTTTCACGAAGGACAATAACCTTGATCTGTCCGGGATACTCCATGCCCTCCTCAATTTTCTTACGGATATCCCTTGCCATAACGATGGATTCGTCATCATTGATCTTATCAGGGTCAACAATAACTCGAATCTCTCTTCCCGCTTGCAGGGCATAAGTCTTGCTGACCCCTTTGAATGAATTCGCAATCTTCTCAAGGCTTTCTAATCGCTTGACATAAGTCTCCAAGGTTTCTGCCCGGGCGCCTGGACGCGCGGCACTAATAGCATCCGCCGCACAAACCAAAGAACCATAGATCGAGGTCATTGTCACTTCCTCGTGATGGGACTCGACAGCATTCGCGACATCTTCCGGCTCGCCATATTTGCGGCATAAGCTCCCTCCAACAACGGCATGTGTTCCCTCTTCAACATCCTGACTGACCACTTTTCCGATATCATGAAGAAGGCCGGCCCGCATCGCCATCTTTGCGTCTAGCCCTAATTGCGCGGCCATTGATCCAATAAGCATGGAAACTTCCTTGGTATGCTGAAGGCCATTCTGTCCATAACTTGTTCTGAATTTAAGTCGCCCGACAAGCTTTAAAAGTTCCGCGTGCATCCCATGGATGCCCAAATCAAAGGCCGCCTTCTCGCCCTCTTCCTTGATGATCGTATCCATTTCTTTCTTGGCCTTCTCCACAACCTCTTCGATGCGGCCAGGATGAATACGCCCATCAGCAATAAGATTCTCTAAAGCGATCTTGGCGATCTCGCGCCGAAACATATCAAATCCCGAAATCGTTACCGCCTCCGGAGTATCATCAATAATGATATCGACGCCTGCCGCAGCCTCGAGGGCGCGAATATTTCTCCCTTCCCGTCCGATAATCCTCCCTTTCATTTCATCACTCGGGAGCATTACGACCGTAACCGTTGAGGCGGCCGTGTGCTCAGAAGAACATCTTTGTATTGCCGTGCCAATAATAGTTCGGGCCTTTTTGTCAACCGTGTCTTTGATCTCATCCTCCATTTGGCGGATGCGCAGGGCCTTTTCCTGAAGTAAATCCTCATCAACGCGCGAAAGAAGAAGGTTTTTGGCCTCATCCTCGTTCATCGAAGAGATCTTCTGAAGCCTTTGCTTTTCCTCTTCGATCAATTTATCAAGATCCGACCTCTTTCCTTGAACGGTCGCCTCGTTGTTCTTTAGGTCCTCTAACCGGTTATTGATATCTTTTTCTTTGCGCTCCAGCAGATCAAGGCGTTTATCCAGATTCTCCTCTTTTTGTTGCAGGCGCTTCTCGCTATTAATAACTTCCTCGCGGCGATTTTTTGTTTCCCTCTCAAAATCCTGACGCAGCTTGATCATCAGGTCCTTCCCCTGTAATTCGACTTCCTTTCGCCTGTGATCTGCCTCTTTTTGAGCGGAATCTGTTAAGGACCTTGCCTTCGATTCAGCCGCTTTGAGCTTTTTTCCAGCAAAAAACCATCTTATTAAATATCCGGCAAAAAAAACACCGGAAAAAACCAGCCAACTGACAACACTTTGTATATATATATTTTTTTCATCCAGCATTGGAAGAACTCCTCTCTTGAAGCTTAAAGATGTTAACCCACCTTTTTATAAAAAGCTGTACATCAATTTGGGTGTAATCGGAACTGTTGCGAAGGAAGAATTGTGGATGTCTAAAAATAGACGCTCAATTAGTAAGAACGCAGGATACGGGAACATCATGCGTCTCTTGGGAAGGTAAAGAATCAACCATTTGAAAATCAAAAGCCAGCCCAACCGTTAGAACCTCAGAAGATAATGCCGCCAAAAACCGGTCATAATATCCTCCTCCGCGCCCTAAACGGTTGTTGTGTTTATCAAAAGCAACGCCAGGAACGATCACCATATCAAGGCAAGCTTCGCTTAGCGTTTGAGCCTGATCTGTTTTTGGTTGCTGAATGCCATACGGACCTATTTCAAGATCAGATTCTAAAGACGCCACGGCCATCGGGACGATTTTCTTCTCATCCCTCAGAATGCCGGGCAACCCTATTGTTTTTCCTAGCTTTTGAGCTTCTTTCATCATTTCAAATGTTTCCACTTCCCCATCAAAAGACGCATAAAAAAGAATGGTTTCCGCTTTCTGGAATTCTCCTATTTGAAAAAGCTTATTCCCAATAGCCAAGCTCTTGGTTAGCCGATCTTCCTCCTTCTGATTTCTTAAAAGAGTTAATATCCTTTCTCTAAGAATTAATTTCGAGTTGTTATGCACTGCGTGTAAGTTTATAGTCCTTTATTAATATTAATCATATTTAATCCCAAATTAAGCTATTTATATTATCATCTTTTCGTGGAATATACAACCGGAAAATCGAGGGCGGCTACTTCATCGCAAGTCTTTCGATTTCAATAGGATAGCTTGTTTGGAGGGCCCCTGGGAGGCCTTTTTGGGGGCGAAAACACAGTCCATAAAAAATCCCCGCTATGCCGTCGCGCCAAAGAATAAGTGAACCTTGTGACCAAGTGGGAACCTCCCCAAAATATCCACAGATATTCCGGAAGTTTAGCGTCCCTTATTCATTAATTGGTTCTTTATAAATGGCTGCTAACGCACACTGCAGGGATTTGTTTTTATTATACCACTATTTTTTCTTTGTATACTTTTAAAAAATCTTTTTACCCGGCATCATCTTCGAATAACGCCCAGATCCCGGACTAAAACGTCACACACCTTCTCATGAGCTTCTGTCACTTCCTCATCACGTAAGGTTCTAGATTGGCAGGATTGGTAGGTCAGAGAAAAGATCAGCCCTCGCTGGTCCTTCGCGATCTGATCCCCTTCATACTTCTCGATAAATCTCAAATCTGTCAAGACTACCTGTTTTTCTCCTTCAACGGTCTTGCGGATAGCTTCTTCGATATCATGTGCTGTAATATTAGCCTGCACCGCCAAACTAATATCGCGACTAATAGCCGGAAACTCCGAAACCGGTTTATACCGGACAACTGGTTTCTTTTGTTTATACGCACCTTCCATGTCGATCTCGGCGAATAAAACATTCTTTTGTTTTATATCCCATTTGTCAAGAACATCCTCCCCGACCTTTCCGATAACGCCGACTTTCTTCCCGTCGACAAAAACAGCCGAACTTTGTCCGTCCGCCAAGAATTCTTCCTGCTGGGACTGAACCCTTATTCTCTTTTTCTCGATACCAAGACTGTCGAACGCTTGCTCAAAGGCGCCCTTGAGGTCATAGTAATCCGCGTCTTCTTTTTTCACACATCGCCAATCATCTTCCCGGAGGCCCGTCATAATAACACCCAGGGTGTCCGTTTCCCCTTTAGCTGTATAGATTTTCCCTGTTTCAAAAAATCGTATATTCTTTTGTCCTCGGTTAGCGTTGGAAAGAACAACAGATAAAAGGCTGGGCAGCATCGACGGACGCATAATCTCTTGATCCTGCGTCAATGGGTTGAAGATCTCGACACCCTGAAGGTCTCCCTGATTCGACATCTCGAGGCCCTTGCGATTGATCATCGTATAGGTGATCACTTCGTCAAACCCTTGAGCAAGAAACAATTCCCGCATTTTTCGGCGGGCGAGCCTTGTTGGGTCAGGGGGGATCGTCGAAGCCTTGATCAGAGGAAAGCTTAAAGGCAGGTTGTCATATCCGACAATCCTTGCCACTTCCTCGACAATATCCTCAGCCGCCTTGATGTCCTCGCGGAACGAAGGCGGGACAATCGTAAACGCGCCCGTTTTGCTTCCGGTTACGTTGAAGTCTAGACGTTTTAAAATATCTTTATACTGCACGGACGTTAATGACGCGCCAATACGCGCATTGATCGTATCTTTCGATATGGTGATCCGGGTTCGGGCGCTCTTTTTCCTAGCCACAATAACATCCGCGCGTTTCGTTATTTTTCCGCCAGCACTTTCAAGAATCAGGTCGACCGCACGTGCCGCCCCGCCCTCAACCGTACGGTAATCAACGCCCCGTTCAAAGCGGTAGGACGAGTCGCTGCTCAAGCCTACCTTCCTCGACGCCCGCCGGATCAGCACGGGATCAAAATAGGCGCTTTCTAAAAGAATGTTCTTGGTAGCGCCGGTCACTTCCGTAGCCTTCCCCCCCATGACGCCCGCGATCGCGACGGCCCGTTTCTCGTCGGCGATCACCAGGATCGAGGGATCAAGCTCTCTTTCAACATCGTCGATCGTAACGATCTTCTCGCCCTTGCGCGCACGGCGAACAATGATCTTTCCCCCAGCTAATTTATCATAGTCAAAAGCATGCAACGGCTGGCCTGTTTCCATCAAACAGAAGTTCGTGATATCGACCACATTGTTGACAGGCCGCTGGCCCAGGGTCATTAAATGTTTTATGATCTTCTCATCGGAGCTCTTGATCGACACGCCCTCGATCAACGTCCCAATATAACGGGAGCAGGCCTTTTTGTCGTCGATAACAATAGCGCATTTCTGCTTAGGCCAAACACGTTTCTTGACCTTCGGGATCCGTCGCGGTTTTTTAAGGATTGCGGCTGTTTCCCGCGCCATCCCTAACATGTTTAAACAATCAGGACGATTCGGAGTGATCTCCAACTCGAATATCGTATCGTCACCGACAGAAGAGATTTTCTCCACTTCAAGTCCTGCCATTGTCAATCTATGGGCAAGCTTCTCAACGGAAATCCCCGGAGTAACATAATCTTTTAGCCAATTTAAACTGATCTTCATAATTTATTCATCAAAACTGTTCCAAAAACCTGTTGTCATTCTCAAAAAACAAACGAATGTCGTGGATCCCATGCTTCAACATCGCAATCCGTTCGACACCGAGGCCGAACGCTAATCCTGTATATTTTCCTTTGGGATAGCCAACCGCTTTGAAAACCTGCGGGTGGACCATTCCGCATCCCATGATCTCAAGCCATCCCTTACGACCGCAAACAGAGCATCCCTTGCCACCGCAGATATAACAAGAGATATCAACTTCCGCCGACGGTTCCGTGAACGGAAAGAAGTGCGGACGAAACCGCATTTTGATCTCCCTGCCGAACAAGCGCTTTAAGAAAACCGTTAAAAGACCTTTAAGGTCAGAAAATTTTACATCCTTGTCCACCAGCAGCCCTTCAATTTGATGAAACATGAACGAATGGCTTGCATCCACAGCGTCGGGCCGGTAGACTTTTCCGGGAACGACGAAGGCCAGCGGAGGCTTATGCTCTTTCATAATGCGAATTTGCACGGGAGAAGTTTGGCTGCGCAATAACAAATTTACTTTTTTATCCGTCGGATCGGGCTTTTTCAAATAAAAAGTGTCGAAGCCATCCCGGGAGGGGTGGTCTTCCGGAATATTCAGCGCCGTAAAATTATTGAACTCTGTTTCGATCTCAGGACCTTCCTGGACCGCAAATCCCATTTGCTCAAAGATCGAGCATATTTCGTCAATTGTTTGCGTTAGTACATGCGCATGTCCAACGAGCCGCGCCACGCCGGGAATCGTCACATCGAGTTGTTTTTGGGAATCCTGACGGGCTTTCGCCGTGATCGTCTTTTTTTTCTCTTCGATCAATTGCGTGACAACGCCGCGGAACTTATTGATCCTCTGTCCCTCTTTCGGTTTCTGCTCTTTCGACAATGTAGCCAAGTTTGCGTACATCGCAGCCAGCATCCCCTTCCTTCCTAAATATTCGACACGCACGGCCTCGAGCGTTTTGGCATCAGCGGCTTCAGCGATTTTTCGTCGGCTGTTTTGTTCTTCTGTTTCGTAATCGAAGGTCATATCAACATCCTATATCTTATCTTTTGATACCCACTCTTTATTGCGGGCATTATATCATCAAACTGTGGTCCTTTAAAGACAAATCCACCTCTGCCTACTTCCTCCAGGTCGACGGCAAAAGGAAGATCAGGATCGAATACAGCTCCAAGCGCCCGGCCAGCATCAAAAACGTCAGGAGCCATTTGCCCGGAAGAGAAACCCAGGCAAAATTCTGTGTCGCCCCGACTTTTGCCAATCCCGGACCGATATTGCTCAACGCTGAAATGCACGCCGTTAATGCCGTCACCAAATCACAGGATTCAATGATTAAAAACAGGATCGATCCCGAGAAAAACAACAATATAAAAACAATAAAATAGGAAACAACGGCCAGAACGAGCCTGTCGGACAAAGATTTGCTGTTAAACCGGACCGGAAGAACCGCATTCGGAAAAACCGTTTGGACAATAGAATAAAAAGCAACTTTAACGGACAGAAGGATGCGAACCACCTTCATCCCCCCTCCGGTCGACCCTCCACATCCTCCGATAAACATCAAAAGAACCAAACCGAACCTTAACGCATGAGGCCACACGTCAAAATTTGCCGTCGTAAATCCTGTCGTTGTCATGATCGAGACGACTTGGAACGCGGCATCGCGGAAAGGATGATTCGATAAACCTGCCCGCATAAGGACAACCGCAAAAACAGGTACAAGCACGCATATGAAAGTGGCATAGTAACGAAATTCTTCATCACGAAACAAAGCGCGTGCCCTGCCTTTGATCCACTGATAATGAAGGCCAAAATTCATACCTGCTAGAACCATAAAAACGATCACGACCCATTGGATATAGGCGCTGTAAGCTCCGATGCTCGCGTTTTTCGTTGAAAATCCTCCGGTCGCCATCGTCCCGAACGTATGGCACATCGCATCAAACAGCGGCATATTGCCCGCCATTAAAAGCAGGATCTCCAGAAAAGTAAATATAAAATAAACGGCCCAGAGATGTTTGGCTGTCTCTTTGATCTGAGGCTCGATTCTCTCGGCGGTGATCCCCGGCGCTTCCGCTTTAAACCCCTGGAAAGCATTAATCTTCAAAGCAGGAAGAAGGGCGATGTAGAGAACGATGATCCCCATCCCGCCGAGCCAATGAGTCAGACTGCGCCAAAACAAAATCCCGCGAGGAAGGATCTCCACATCGGTAAAGATCGTCGCTCCCGTCGTTGTAAAGCCACTGGCGATTTCGAAAAACCCGTCGGTAAACGTCGGGACAAC
>DAOWBD010000153.1 GCA_030634235.1 Candidatus Omnitrophota bacterium
TATCGCTTATTTTTTAATGATCCTCGGGTTTTACGGATTATTATTCGAAGTGACCCATCCGGGTTTTGGCGTTCCCGGTGTTTTGGGGATCGTCTTTCTGATCCTTGCGTTCTACAGCATGCAGACATTGCCGACGAATTATGCCGGCCTGGCCCTACTCATTCTCGGGCTCATTCTTCTTATTACCGAGGCCTATACACCGACCTTCGGCGTGCTGACGCTGGGTGGTCTGACGTGTATGATTCTGGGGTCAATGCTTCTTTTTGAATCCGCTGATCCGGTCATGCGCGTTTCAAAAGAAGCAATCTTCACGTTCTCGCTGACGACAGCGGCGATCACGGTATTTCTTGTGCGCTCAGTCATTGTTGCCCATCGCGCCAAGATCCATGGAGGCCAGGAGGGTTTGATCGGTGTCGTCGGTGAAGCGAAAACGCATTTTACACCTGGGAAAAAGGGAAAGGTTTTTGTTCACGGCGAGCTGTGGAATGCGGTCAGTGATGAAACTATTAACAAAGGCGACGAGGTCGTTGTCGAAGAGGTCGAAGGCTTAACCGTAAAAATTAAGAAGAAGTAACGAAAGGAGATTGTTATGTCCCCAATGATCATTCTAGGTTTGTTTATCGTATGGTTGTTCAATAGTGTCAAGATCCTTAACGAGTATGAACGCGCGGTTATTTTCCGTCTAGGGCGCGTTCTTCAGAAGCCGAAAGGCCCCGGTGTTATCTTGGCGTTTTGGCCGATCGACCGTCCGAAGGTCGTCAATCTCCAGTTGATCACGTTAGATGTTCCGCCTCAGGATATTATTACCAAAGATAATGTTTCAGTAGAAGTTAATGCTGTCGCTTATTTCAGGGTTATGGATCCGACGAAAGCGACCATTGAGGTTCAGAATTATCAGTATGCTACGTCGCAAATGGCTCAGACAACATTACGAAGTGTTTTAGGGGAAATGGAACTAGACGATCTCTTATCACAAAGAGAAAAAATTAACGAAAAGTTACAGGTTATTTTAGATAAACAAACGGACCCATGGGGGATCAAGGTCGCCAATGTGGAAGTGAAACATGTTGATATAAATGAGAATTTAAGACGGGCTATGGCAAGGCAGGCTGAAGCTGAGCGTGAGCGACGGGCAAAAATCATTGCGGCTGAAGGTGAGTTTCAAGCTGCGGAGAAAATTTGCCAAGCAGCAGAGCTTATGCAAAAGTTTCCGATGTCTTTACAGTTGAGGTATCTTCAAACATTGGTTGAGATCGGCAGTGAAAATAACACGACGACGTTGTTTCCCATTCCGATCGATATCCTTAATGTTATAAGGGAGAAAGTTAAGGCATAAAATGAACTATCGGACAGAAATAGATAGTATAGGCAAAATCAAGGTCCCTGAAGATCGATATTACGGGGCGCAAACGGCCCGGTCTTTGGAAAATTTTAAGATCGGGACCGAGCATTTTCCGCCCGAGATGATCCGCGCTTTAGGGATCATTAAAAAAGCGGCTGCCGAAGTGAATTATGAGCTGAAGGTTCTTACGCGTGAAAAAAGGGACCTGATCGTTAAAGCTGCCGATGAGGTTATCGAGGGGAAATTGAACGATCATTTCCCCCTGGTGGTTTGGCAGACGGGTAGCGGCACGCAGACAAACATGAATGCCAACGAAGTGATCTCCAACCGTGCCATCGAATTAGCTGGCGGCAAGATGGGCAGCAAGGATCCCGTTCATCCGAATGATGATGTGAACAAAGGCCAGTCGTCCAATGATGTCTTCCCGACAGCGATGCACATCGCCGCTGTCGAGGAGGCCCATCGGATACTGATCCCGGCCCTTTCCAAATTGCGAAACGCATTGGATAAAAAGGCTAAGGCCTTCAAGGATGTGATCAAGATCGGCCGCACGCATCTGATGGACGCGACCCCGCTGACGTTAGGCAATGAATTCTCCGGATACGCGCAGCAGTTGACCAATGGTTTAAAGCGGATTGACCGCGCCTTGCCGGGGTTGCATCAACTGGCCTTAGGCGGAACTGCCGTCGGCACGGGCTTGAATACGCATCCGAACTTCGCCAAGACCGTCGCCGCGCGCATCGGGCACATCACGGGGAAACCTTTCGTGACGGCGGAAAACAAGTTTGAGGCCTTAGCGGCGCATGACGCGCTCGTCGAGTTCAGCGGCGTTCTAAAAACGGTTGCGGTGTCATTGATGAAGATCGCTAACGATATCCGGTGGCTTGCTTCCGGCCCGCGCTGTGGTATCGGCGAGATCACGCTGCCCGCCAACGAACCGGGCAGTTCAATCATGCCGGGGAAGGTGAACCCGACGCAGTGCGAGGCGGTGACGATGGTCTGCGCCCAGGTGATGGGCAATGATGTGACGGTCAGCTTCGCCGGAGCAAGCGGTAATTTCGAGCTCAATGTTTTCAAACCGGTCCTGATCTATAATCTTCTTCAATCAATACGACTGATCGCCGATGCCTGCGACAGTTTTACGGACCGTTGTGTTGCTGGCATTAAACCGAACGAGGAGAATATCGAGAAGAATCTCCGTGATTCCCTTATGCTGGTCACGGCGCTTAATCCGCATATCGGTTATGACCATGCCGCTAAGGTCGCGAAGAAAGCTTATGAGGGGCAGATTACCCTGAAGGAGGCGACCGTCGCGCTCGGGTTTTTAAGTGCTGAAGAATTCGACAGGATTGTCAGGCCGGAGGAGATGATCAAACCAAAAGCGAAAACGAATGACAACGATCAATGATTATTATGATGAGGCTGTTTTATCGCATCCTGATGAAGTAAGGGATGCGATCGCGTTCTTGTCGCAGGAAATGAACCGCCGCAATTGTAAGTTCGGTACCGAGATCCTCCCGACGTTCTTTAAACCCGTGTTCATGTCTCAGGAAGAGCGAA
>DAOWBD010000109.1 GCA_030634235.1 Candidatus Omnitrophota bacterium
AAGACCGCCACTTCGCCCTTCAAGATGTCCTTAAGGTCCTGGGCGAGTAATTTACCATCTAAAATCTTCGCGCTCACGCGTTGACCTCCACATTGATATGCGCCGAGTTAAACGCCGCTAAAAACATCTCGGCGGCGACTTCAACATCGCTGATCAAGTACGGATTACCGCGCTCGACCAGGCAAGGCGTTAATTGTATTGCTTGATAACAAAGCTTGCAGACTTCGCGCGGGACCTTTGCCGCTTCCCGCAATGCCTTCTTTCTAACCTGCGCCGACGCGCCTCGCGCCTTAACAACACCGAGATAAGCCTGCGCATCGAGGTCTACGAGTTCTAAAAGACGCTTGCGGATTTGTTCGCTTTGTTTCAGAACGGAAACGACCTTATTCTCAATCCTCTTGCACTGGCTCCGCCCTTTGGAATAATTGGCCACCATGGAAATGAGCGCCGCGCCCATCGCTGCCGTCAGTGCCGCGGTCGAGCCCCCGCCGGGAACCGGTGTTTTCTTTGACAAGGCATCAAGATATTCAGAGAGTGTGTAATTCTTGTATTTTTTCATGAATGGACTTAGGATTGCTGCATCAGGAGGTTCCATCGCCACGAACATTTCATCTTGTTCATCATAACCCAAACAATTCGCATTTTCAATAACTACCTAGGGTTTTTCTCGACTAGAACCGTCGGCAAAGTCAGTTGGCTTCAAACGCGTTCTTGATGATCTCGACCTGCGGCCCTTCCTCATCCCCGAGGATAACAGAAACTACATCGAAACGCACGTTCGTCTCTTCCCTTCTCTGCGCGCTGAGATAACTTAACGCGACATAGATGATCTTCCGCTGCTTCGCTTTTGTGACTGATTCAAACGGCGAGCCGTAAGCCTCCGACGTGCGGGTCTTGACCTCAACAAAACAGACCGTGTCGCGGTCCTTGGCGATGATGTCGATCTCGCCGAATTTATTTCGGAAGTTCCGTCGAAGAATCTGATAACCTTCGTGCTCTAAGAACGCAACGGCGGCGTCCTCGCCGGCCTGGCCTAATTGGGTTCTTTGGGTCGTCACAGAGAATCCTCTCTTTACTATTTACACTTTATTATTATCCGGGAAGAATTTTCAATTATGAATGCTTGTAACTTCGTCGATGGATCAGTGAAAGCCCGTGGGTACTAATCGCTTCTTTGTGCTGCGGCGTGGGATACCCTTTATGCCGCTTAAATCCGTACTGGGGATAAATGGCATCATAAACATTTAAAATGCGGTCCCTGGTCACTTTAGCAATGATCGACGCGCACGCGATCGACAAAACGATGTTGTCACCCTGCACAATCGTCCGATACGCATACGGCAGATCCGACCTGAACAGATTGCCGTCGATCAAAAGGCAGACATTTTGCTGGAACGCGTTGCCTCCGTCCTCAACCGCCGCAAACTGAGCAATCGCGTTCTCGACGGCATTGGTCATGGCCAAGAAAGTCGCTTCAAGGATATTGCCGCGGTCGATCACCGACTCGCTGACAATACCGACCCCGACGTACGCCTTCTCATAAATTTCATAAAACGCTTCTTCGCGCTGACGCGCTGAAAGGGTCTTGGAATCGCGTATTTTGGATTGGAATTCGTCGCTCTTTAAGGCCACCGCCGAAGCGACAACCGGACCGGCTAAAGGCCCCCGGCCGGCTTCGTCGACACCGATAATCAGATTAAAGCCTTCGGCCCTAATCTCATGTTCATAGTCTGCGTTCACAATAAGCGGGATCAGATCTTTTCAATCACTTTTAATAAAAAAGAACCTTATTTGGTTTGACTTCTTTTGACGCGAGCCTTCTTGCCGATACGGTCTCGCAGATAATACAGCTTGGCCCTGTTGACAATCCCTTTGCTGATAACCTTCAGACTGTCGATAACGGGCGAATGTAACGGAAATATCCTCTCCACACCTTCTCCAAAAGAGATCTTGCGCACGGTAAACGTCGCCTTGATGCCCCTTCCGGTCTTGCGGATGATCGTTCCTTCAAAAGGATGCAGCCGAACCTTGTCGGCCTCCTGCACTTTGACCTTCATTTTAACCGTATCACCAACATGAAACTCGGGGATGTCCGTACGGACATACTTATTGTCAATCTGTTTGATTCTTTCACCAACATTCGTTGCCATAATACTAGCTCCTTGTGCTTTTACTTTTTATTTATCAGATCGGGACGATTTTTCTTCGTCCGAATACACGATTGCTCTTTACGCCACTTATTTATGGCTTTATGATTTCCAGATAATAGCACATTTGGTATCTTCTTACCACGAAAATTTGCAGGACGTGTATATTGCGGATAATCGAGCAAATTGTTCTCAAATGACTCATCCGTAAGGGATTCGGCCTTGCCCAGAACCCCGGGCAACAGGCGCACGACGCAGTCGATCAGGACCATGGCCGGAAGCTCACCTCCGGTCAGTACATAATCCCCGATCGACAGCCGTTCGTCAATCACCAGGTCATTCAGGCGGTCATCGATCCCCTCATAATGGCCGCAAATAAGAATCAAATTACGCTCATTCGCATACTTTTTGACGGCCGGCTGGCGCAACGGCTTGCCTGTAGGGCACAACAAAACTACCTTGGCCTTGCGTCGCCCCTTGATCTTTTTGACCGCATCGAAGATCGGCTTGGCCATCATCACCATGCCCGGCCCCCCGCCGAACGGACGGTCATCAACCTTTTTGTGCTTGCCATCCGTATATTCGCGCAGGTCATGAATATGGATCGACACCTTTTTCTTCGCCTGCGCGCGTTTGACAATCGATTCGTTTAAGATCGGCGCAAACATTTCGGGGAAAATTGTGATAACATCAATGCGCACTGGTACGCTCCTTTTAAACAGTACTTGGTTCCAATTCCGATGCGTAGCTGCCCAGAAACTCTTTCTGAAATTCCTGATAACGGTCTTCTGCAATTGCCTCGCGAATTTGTTTCATTAAATTGACATAGAAATAAACATTGTGAAATGTAATCAGCTTTAGTCCCAGGATTTCATTGCTGTTAAGCAGATGGCGGATGTAGCTGCGCGTATATTTCTTGCAGACGCGGCACTCGCAGGTCGCATCAATGGGGCCGAAATCCTTTCTATACGTCGCGTTGCGCACGACGACGCGTCCGGTGCGCGTGAACGCCGAGCCGTGACGGCCGTAGCGCGTCGGGATGCACGTGTCGAACATATCGATACCCTCGCCAACGCCCTTGACGATCTGATCGGGCAGGCCAATGCCCATAAAGTAGCGCGGCTTGTCGGTGGGCAAAAGCGGCATGACCCAGTCAAGCGTCTCAAACATAATCGGAACCGGCTCACCGACGCTGACCCCGCCGACCGCGTAACCGTCGAAGCCGATCTCTATAAGTTCCTCGGCAGAGCGCTTGCGCAAGTCCGGATACGTCGCGCCCTGAACGATGCCGAATTGGAACTGCTTTCCCTTCTCCTCTTGCACCTTCAGGAAATATTCGCGCGTCTGACGCGCCCAAACGGTCGTACGTTTGACCGACCGCTCTGCTTGCTCGCGGTCGCACGGATATGGCGCGCACTCATCGAGCGGCATCATGATGTCGGAGCCCAGCACGCGTTGAATGTCGACGACCTTCTCAGGCGTGAAGAATTGCAAAGATCCATCATAATGCGATTGAAATTGAACGCCCTCGTCGGTCAACTTGCGCAGCTTCGCAAGACTGAAAACCTGATACCCGCCGCTGTCGGTCAGGATCGGCCCGTCCCAACTCATAAACTTGTGCAAGCCCCCGGCCTCGCCGATCACGTCGAGCCCGGGACGCAGAAAAAGGTGATACGTATTTGACAGGACAATCTGCGTGTCAAACTCAAGCAAGCTTTCAAACGAAAGCGTTTTGACCGTCCCATTGGTCCCGACGGGCATGAAGAACGGCGAATCAATCGCGCCGTGCGCCGTCGTCAGTTTGCCGATCCGCGCTTTTGTATTTTTATCTTTTTTTATAAATTGAAACATTTGTTATTCCCTTCAACGGTTCCTACTTATGGCATTTGCAAAATTTAGTTCCATTCTTTCCGCATAATATTAGCGCAACACCAACGACAACAGCCAAAATGTGCGGCAATCCAAACCCACCGCCACCCAGAAAACCGGAGAGCACGCCAGAAATAAAAACAACGAGGCCAAAGCCCAAACAGCAATTGCATTTTTTCTTCAGTCATGTTGTCTC
>DAOWBD010000145.1 GCA_030634235.1 Candidatus Omnitrophota bacterium
AAGAACTGAAATCATTGTGGGAGAAAAAACATACGATCACTGATTCTCCGGGAGAGAACGTTCCGCTGCTCCGCGCAGCCGTGACGGATAGTGTACCCAATACGGTGTGGCTGAATATCCATTGGTCGACAACCCTGATCGGCGGCGGGATCGGCGGGGCTTCTTTAGAGGCAGAGTTAGTGGACTCTATAACCGGTGAGAGAATGATGTCTTTTGTCGGCGCGCGAAGGGGAAGGAAGATCACTCAAAAACTAACGGTGCCGAATTACGCCAAGGGGCTTACGAAGTGGGGCCATACCAAAGGAGTATTGAGAGTCTGGGCCGATATTATCGTCGAGAACTTGGATCAGTTGAGAGAAAGATATGAGACAGGAATTTAAAGGCGCCGCGGCGCAAGGCATTAAACAGAAAAAAGAAATCCCGGCATTAGTGGCTGTATCGAAGAAAGCCGGCAAGGCGATCGTTGATTTTGAAATGATCAGCGAGGGGGATAAGATCGCGGTGGCGGTTTCCGGAGGAAAAGACAGCCTGTCTTTGATGCATATCCTGCGGCACCGTCAGAAAGTGAGTCCCGTTGCGTTTGAATTTACGGCCGTCCATGTCGATTTTGGTTTTGAAAATTTTGACCCAAAGGAATTGATCGCTTATTTTGAGGAACAGGGCTTTTCGTACAGCGTCGAGAAAGTTGATTCGCTCAAAGGCGAACGCTACGAGGATATTGATTGTTTCTGGTGGTCGCGCAATCGTCGCAAGGCTCTTTTTCAGACGGCCGACCGGGAGGGTTTTACCAAAATAGCCTTCGGCCATCATCTCGACGACATCGCCGAGACGATCGTCCTGAATCAGTTTTACCGGGGAGAGATCGGGGCGATGAAGCCGAAGCTCGATCTCTTCAATGGCAAGATCGCCATTATTCGTCCTCTGGCCTACGTGCGCGAGCGTGACATGGTCGATCTGGCCCAAAAGCTCGGGATCGATTCCATGGGGCAATCCAAATGCGGCAACGATGACACCTCCCATCGGATGCTTATCAAAAAAATGCTGAGAAATTTCGAGCAAAACAATCCCATGGTTGTGACCAATATCTTCCGCAGCCTGCAGAGGATTCAAACCGAATATCTTATTGAGCCGACGGGAACGTCGTCTACCTTATAATTATGGACAAGATCGATCTCATATTAGATTATTGGTTTGAAGGTGTCAGTGACGCAACGGCCATTGACAAGAAGAGTTCGCCGTTTAAAAAATGGTTTATCAAGGATGAACAAGTCGATGGTGAGATCCGTGAGCGATTTGAAGCCGACCTGACGAAGGCGGCTGACGGAGAGTATAAAGATTGGGAGGGGTCGGCTCGAGGGCGCTTGGCGCTGATCCTCTTGTACGACCAGTTTTCCAGAAACATTTATCGCGACATGCCCAGAATGTATGCTTATGATGCTCTGGCGTTAGACCTGACACTGAGGTCGATCGATCAGCAATGGGATCGTGAATTATCGCTGATCCAAAGGACCTTTTTATACATGCCGTTGATGCATTTTGAAGATCCAACCCTGCAGCAATTGTCGGTCAAATGTTTTACCGGCCTTGTTGAGGAATCAAAGGCCAAAATCCCCGCGAACACCCACTATTATGAGTATTCCTTGAAGTATGCCAAGGGACATTACGACACGGTTCTTCAGTTTGGCCGCTTTCCCCACCGGGACGCCATTCTCAATCGGACAGGAGATTGAAACGAGGGAAAATAAGATCATCTTGGGAGGGTAAAGGGGTTCTTGTCCTGGACAGGATAGCCTAATTAGGGTAAATCCCACGGATTTATCATGATGATAATTAAGGTTGACGTATTTCCAGAATCAGATTATAATATTTTTTTAGAAATATAACGTGATGTAATTCAACTAGTTAAGTAAAATGAACTGTAAATCTAATAAAATTCTTCTGTTCAGCTTGGTCCTGTCGGCATCTCTTCTTGCCGGATGCGGTTCAAAGCCGGAGAAAAAGGAAGAGACTCCGCTTCGCACAGAGACCCCTATTCCTAAAGCTGTTGTCCCTCAACAAGTTAAGAACACACAGGCACAAAACTATTTAAGATACCAGCTGAATTGCCGGGATCTTAATCTACTACAGAAGAACGAATGTGATCAATGCGCCCGGGTTCCCAACAGTGTTTGTTCCGTGGCCTCGCGGTCGCCTGATGGCTTTCAATGCTATGAGTGTGTGACCAAACAGGAGGAATGCAAAGACCTCGGGAAGCTTGACCGCAGAGGTTGTCAGTTATGCGAAAAGGTGTCTAGTGCCGAATGTGTTCCCTCTGGGAAAACGAAACAGGATAGCCCTTGCTATAAATGCGTCCAGTATAAACCGCCGTGCGTGCGGTTAGGGCTTTTAGGAGAAGAAGAATGCGGGCCGTGCCGCAAACACAAAAGCCTTGAATGCATTCCCTCGACGATGACGGAAAAAGGGGTGCAATGCTACGAGTGTATCGATAAGCCGGAAGAATGTAATGACTTAGGCTATTTAAAACCGAAAGAGTGCCGCCAATGTGAGCGTGACGTGAGCAAAGAATGCGCGTTCGTAACTCGGACCAAGAAAGGGCGCAAATGTTATCAATGTGTGGATAAGCCTCAAACATGTGAAGATATTGGTCTTCTGGACCGGGGCGTGTGTATGGGGTGCGCGGAAGATCCCAATAAAGAATGTTTGAAGGGGAAGAAAACGCGAGAAGGAAAAGAGTGTTATGAATGCTTGGATAAACTTCTGGAATGTAAGGACCTTGGATTTGTTGATTTTGAAAGCTGCCAGAAATGTTCAAAAGAGCCTGGCCTGGAATGTCATAATGTTGAAGCCCTGAAGGCGAGCCAACAATGTTTCCAATGCCTCAGCCGTCCTGAGCGATGCGATGAACTTGGGCTTCTCGATCCGAAAGATTGCTATAGCTGCGACGCCGATTCGAAGATGCAATGCGTTCCTGACAAAAAGACGAAAGAAGGAATGCAATGTTTTGCTTGCAGGGAAAAACCGCAGGAATGCGTCGAGCTAAAACTTCTTGATCAGAAAGAATGCGGGCAAT
>DAOWBD010000106.1 GCA_030634235.1 Candidatus Omnitrophota bacterium
AAGCACGCAAGCCCTATTACGAAAAGGCAGATATTGTCATTGACGCGGATAAGCCTATTGATCAGATTGTGGAGGATATATTAGAGGTTGTTAATAATGAATGAGCGGGAAGCTTTCTTAATTCTTAACGCGGTTATGGGGATAGGTAATTCTACGGTTCAAAAATTACTGAAGTGTTATGGTTCTGCGGTGAAGGTTCTGTCGCTCAATGAATCCGACCTGTCCGTTGTTCCTCGAATCTCCTTGAAAGCCATACAGAATATACTTCACTTTCCTAAAGACAAATTTCTTAAAGCCGAATATAATTTAATGGCAAAGAAGAAAGTTAGGGCAATTACGTGGCTTGATGATGACTATCCCGAAGTGTTGCGCGAGATCGCGGATGCGCCAGTTGTTCTTTATATGAAGGGTGATCTATCTTTGGAGAGTGCCCTTTCGATGGCTATTGTAGGTTCGCGCAGGGCGTCATTTTACGGCCAGACGGTTGCGGAGAATTTTGCGGGCAGGCTGGCGGAACTCGGGTTTACGACCGTCTCCGGGATGGCTCGCGGCATCGACACGGCGGCCCACAGGGGAGCCCTAAGGGCCGGAGGTCCGACGGTTGCAGTCTTAGGATGCGGCTTGTCGCACGTCTATCCTCTGGAAAACAAGAAATTGATGGATGAGATTGCTGCGACGGGTGTCGTGATATCGGAATTCCCCATGGGTATGGGGCCGCTGCCGCACAATTTTCCAAGGCGCAACCGGATCATCAGCGGGCTGTCTTTAGGCGTCATTGTCGTTGAAGCGGCAGAGCGCAGCGGGGCCTTGATCACGGCTGATTTCGCGCTTGAACAGGGACGGGAAGTTTTTGCTGTCCCGGGAAAGATTGACCACCCGAGTTTTCGAGGGGCTCATGGTTTGATCAAGCAAGGGGCTAAACTCGTCACGTGCGTTGAGGATATTCTTGAGGACATCGAGCCGCGGGTTTCGGCGCATTTAAAGGCCGAGACAGGGCCAAGCGTCGAAGATAGAGGTATTAAAGATTTGCCGGCTGACCTGTCTAAAGACGAGCAGCAGCTTTACAACTACATCACTGATAGGCCGGTACATATTGATGAGCTGACGAACCGTTGCGGGACTGCCGTTCCGGTGATGTCGGTTTTACTCCAGTTAGAACTAAAACATCTGGTCAAGCAATTGCCAGGAAAATTATTTGTGAGGTAAGTTGACTTATGGCTAAAGCAATTGTCATCGTTGAATCTCCCACGAAGGTCAAGACGATCAATAAATTCTTAGGGGATAAGTTTAAGGTGCTCTCATCAATGGGGCATTTGATCGACCTTCCCAAATCGACGCTGGGCGTCGATATTAAAAACGGCTTCCAGCCGAAGATGATCGTCGTGCGCAGCAAATCCAAGCTTTTGACAAAATTAAAGAAAGATACCGAGAAGGCTAAAAAGATCTATTTCGCGACCGACCCGGATCGCGAGGGCGAGGCGATCGGATGGAACTTGATCGAGCATATCGGAAACGGTAAGAAGATCTATCGGGTCACGTTCCAGGAGATCACCAAGGAGGCGGTATTAAAGGCCTTTGAGAATCCTCGTGAATTTGACAAGAAAAGGATCGACGCGCAAGTTGCCCGACGGATCCTTGACCGTATCGTGGGATATAAGATCAGCCCGCTGTTATGGAAAAAAGTCGGATCACGATTGAGCGCCGGACGCGTCCAGTCTGTCGCTTTGCGCATCATTGTTGAGCGCGAGCGGGAGATTGAGAAGTTCGTTCCCCAGGAATACTGGCAGATCGCTGTTGATCTTAAAAAAGCGGATTATGACACTCTTTTAACAGCTGCATTGGAAAAAATCGGTAATGAGAAGTGTGAACTTCATTCCGAAGGGGAAACGCAGAGGGTTGTTGATGATCTTAACAATCAGGATTTTACGGTTTCCGACATTTCCGAACGACAGGTCAAACGTAAGGCAAGCCCTCCGCTGATTACAAGCACGATGCAGCAGGAAGCGTTCAATAAATTACGATTCAATGCCAGCCGCACGATGATGCTTGCTCAGCAGCTTTATGAAGGTATTGATCTCGGCGACGGGGAGACGGTCGGTTTGATCACCTATATGCGAACAGATTCGGTCAATATTTCCCAAGAGGCGACGGGCCGTGTCAGGCAGTTCATAGGTGCGAATTACGGAAAAAAGTATCTCCCGAAGATTCCCAATAAATATAAATCAAAGAAATCTGCGCAAGAGGCCCACGAGGCTATTCGCCCGTCCGATGTTTCGCGTAAGCCGGCAGATATGCGAAGATTTCTCGATGACGATCAGTATAGACTCTATGAGCTGATTTGGAACCGGTTTGTCAGTTCTCAAATTGTTCCTGCGGTGTACCAATATAAAAAGATCGAAATTATGGCCGGAAAATATCAATTAGGGGCGTCGGGTTCGACGCTGCTTTTTGACGGGTTCTTAACGGTCGATAAAGGAGTCCGTGAGGAAGAGTCGAAGATCGACTTCTCGCATTATGCGAAAGGCGATCCGCTTAGCCTCGAGGAGGTCAAGCCGACCCAACACTTTACGAAATCGCCGCCAAGATATTCCGATGCAAGTTTAGTTAAGGCTTTGGAAGAAGATGGTATCGGGCGTCCGAGTACCTATGCGTCGATCATACAAACCGTGGTTCTGCGTAATTATGTTGTTCGGGATCGCGGTTATTTAAAGCCGACGGAATTAGGAGGGCTGATCTGCGACCTTTTAGTCGAATATTTTTCAAGGATCATGGACCCGGGATTTACGGCTAAAATGGAGGATAGCCTGGATCTGATTGAAGAGGGAGAGATGGCGTCTTCAGATCTTTTGGCTGAATTCTATAAGCCTTTTAAAGAAGAACTTGATTATGCTGAGGCGAATATCGTCAAGACAGAGAATTTTGTGGATAAACATTGTCCTGAGTGTGATCGGCAAATGGTGGTGAAATGGGGGCGTAGGGGGAAATTTTTAAGCTGTTCGGGCTTTCCTGAATGTAAATTTGCCCAGCCTTTTACTGTTGGGGTCAAGTGTCCCGAGATTGGATGTGAGGGCGAGCTGGTCAAACGCAAATCACGGCGCGGCGCGTTTTACGGGTGCAGTAAGTATCCTGAATGCACCTATGTGACTCAGGAACTGCCTGAGGAAAATTAGTTTCTGGTGAATACCAAACGATAGGCTATTTGCCCAAAATGAACCGCTATCTTGATAAATTCATTTCTTACCTGGAGATCGAAAAGAACTACTCGCCGCATACGATCCTCAATTATCGAATCGACCTTGAGGATTTTCTCCAATTTATCGGGCCAACCCCTATTGATGGGGTTGATTATCTTTTTCTGCGAAAGTTTTTGGCGCAGCTGCGCACCAAACACTATCGTCCGCGCACGCTTAGCAGAAAGCTGTCTTCGTTAAGAAGTTTTTTCAGATTTCTTCATCGTGAGGGATTTGTTCAAGAAAACCCGGCGGTTCTTCTGATGTCGCCGAAATTAGATAAGACGCTACCGAAGTTCTTAAGTGAAGGTGAGGTCGCCAAGTTTATTGAGGCCCCGTCGCTAAAGACCGTCTCTGGAAAAAGAGACAGGGCGATTTTAGAGACGCTTTACAGTACGGGGATTCGTGTCAGTGAGCTCGTCGGTTTAGATACGAATAATGTGGACCTGATCGGCAATATCGCTAAGGTTGCCGGGAAGGGAAAGAAGGAACGGCTGGTCCCGATCGGGGATAAGGCACTTGGTGCCATCCGCGATTATTTGCAGGATAGAAAACATCAATCACGCGCGTTATTTCTCAACAAGAACGGAACGAGGCTTTCTGATCGAAGCGTGCGTAACATTGTTGATAAACATATCATGGCCGTCAGTTTGACAAAAAGCATTTCACCACATGTCCTGAGGCATTCATTTGCGACGCATCTGTTGAATCGCGGGGCTGACCTGCGTTCGGTCCAGGAATTGTTAGGGCACGTGAATCTTTCGACGACCCAGATCTATACGCATGTCACAACGGACCGTCTCAAAGAGGTCTACAATAAAGCTCATCCGAGAGCATAGTGAAGAGGGTTTCGGTGTTCATCGTTTACGATATTATATTCATTTGTTTTGCTGTTCTTTATTTTCCCTATCTTGTCGTTCGCGGAAAGTGGCATTCAGGATTTAAGATGCGCTTTGGATGTTTGGACCCTGCGCTTGGGCGGAAGCTTGATGGGAGCGAGCGCATCTGGGTTCACGCGGTTAGCGTTGGGGAAGTTTTGGCCGTCACTGACCTTCTGCGGAAAGTGAAAGAGGCGTATCCTAAGCATGCGATCATT
>DAOWBD010000059.1 GCA_030634235.1 Candidatus Omnitrophota bacterium
ACGACTATTTCACGACGCTGACCGAAGACCTGAAATGGGGCAAGTACAATAAAGATGAGGTGATCAAGAAATACCGACCTTGGACCGACGATTACTCGAGTGTCTTGCCGATCATTAAAAGAGATGAATTGATCATCGCGGTCAGGAAACTCAAACTTGTAAATTAATCAGGGCGCCAACAAAGGTGCTCCTACATCGTGTTAACCCAACGCCTGATAATCTCATGAAATATCCTTCAAAAACAGCGGACTGGTTGCTATGCGTTGCTTCCGCGGTCCTGCTGATTCTAGCGTTCCCGCGAACGGATCTTTGGGTTTGCGCGTGGGTCGGACTGGTCCCGCTGATGCTGGTTATCGACGGGAAAAAGCCCCGGGAGGCCTTCCGGTCGGCTTATCTCTGCGGCGTGATGTTCTTCACCGGGACCCTCTACTGGTTTTTCAACGTGACGCAGTGGTTTTCCTATATCGCGGTGGTCGGCGTCTTGTTATTGCTCCTGTACCTTGCGCTTTATTTCGGCGCCTTCGGATTAATCTACAGCCTGTTCTCCCGACGGAAATCCTTGGCCAGATTATTTATGCTGCCGTGCGCCTGGGTTTCTCTTGAACTGATCAGGGCCACTCTTTTTACCGGCTTCGACTGGGCGAGCCTGGGCCAGTCGCAATACCGGAATCTGCCGGTCATTCAGATCGCCCACGTCACGGGCATGTTTGGCGTTTCTTTTCTTATCGTGATGGTCAACGTCGTCCTGAAGGAACTCATAACCACCTGTTTTATTCGCAAGACGCCGGGGACCCAGAAGGAATTGTCCGTGATCATGTGGGTGACGATGGCGACGGTCGCTGCTGTCGTCGGGTACGGCGCGTTGTGTCTTTCCCCGTCTAGGGACCCCAAGCCGACGGCCCCGGGGCTGTCCGTTGCCATCATCCAGCCTAACATCCCTCAGGAGATCAAGTGGCAGGAGTCGTCCAATTTGCTGACGGTTGGCAAGCATATCGCCTTGACCAAGCAGGCCGCCGAGCATGAGCCCGACCTGATTATCTGGCCGGAGACGTCGTACCCGGATTACCTGTGGGAGGAAAACCGGCTCTTTACGCAAGTGTTGGCGCTTGTCCGCCGCATCAAAATCCCCATTCTTTTCGGTTCGGTCATCAAAGAAGACGGGAACTATTATAATGCGGCGATCCTCTTGTCGAGAGACGCGCAGATCGTCGAGACATACCGCAAGATCCACCTGGTGCCGTTCGGCGAATTCATTCCGTTGCGACGGTACCTGCCATTCATTTCGGGCCTTCTCGATATCGGGGATTTCACCAGGGGGACTGAGAAGACCATTTTCCCGTCTTTGGCTGGAGGCCGAAAGAACGGCGTGTTTTCCGTTCTGGTGTGCTTTGAGGATACTGTCGCGCGGCTCTCGAGGGGTTTTGTCCGGCAGGGCGCGCAGCTTTTGGTAAATATCACGAATGACGCGTGGTTCGGTAACAGCAAAGCGCCGTTCATGCATTTGCAATCGGCGGTGTTCCGCGCCGTTGAGAACCGTAGGGGGCTCGTACGCGCGGCGAATACGGGCGTGAGCTGTTTTATTGACTGCAGCGGGAGGATCATTGGTTACGTCAACGGTCGGAACGAAGGAAAAAATGAGAAAACATACGTCAGCGGCTCTGCGATCGCGCGGATGGTATAACACGAAAAATATTCCTTTTACACAAAAGTCGGAGATGTTTTTGCAATTTTATGTTTTGGATGTATACTAATGGGGATCGCAGCAGAAAAAAGAAGAACGGTCAAAAGAAATAATCTTTAAATGTAATACTACTATTAGAAAGGAATCAAAATCTCATGGGGAAGAAATCTGTCGGGTTTAAAATATTGTGCTGGAGTGAGATCATCATTTCATTGCGAGTGCTGCTTTTTTCAATACCGGTCATGATCAATAAATATTCGGCCGGAAGCTTTTCGTTATCGAATCTCGAGGACCAGTTTATCGGGATATTGAGCCTGACGGCACTGCTTTATTTTATCGTCGGGGTTATGTCGCTTTCGGGCAACAAACTTTGGAAAGCGGCGTATTTGTTGGCGGTTGTTCCTGTCGTTTTCTTTACCTTGGCTTCCGTGAAGATTTCAGGCCAGTCGCTGACGGCGGAGAACGGGTATTTTGCCCTGCCGCTTCTTTTCTCCGTGATCGCGACCGTATTTACCGGGATCTTAAGCGGAAGAAAGAAATCAGCGTAAGGACTGCGGTCAGTTTAATACAAAGATCGCTATAAGGGGGAATGGCATGGAGAAAAAAGAATATAATGTAAAAATCGTCGGGGTGAGCTTGGCAGTTCTTTATGCGACGTGGTGCCTGGTGTTCCTGCAGTACCTAAACATCCCGGGATTCGAGGAGTATACGTTTCTTTACGGCGTTCTGTTTGGCGTGTTGTTCGTTGTTTCTCTTGCCATTGTAGCGCTCAAGGAATGGGGACGGAAGATGCTCATTGTGATAAACTCCGTCATGCTTGTCTTTCTTGCCGCGCGCTATATTCCGGGGGTCGACCTGATCCCTTTAGGCTATGTTATTCTTAGCATCATTGTTCTCTTGTATTTCACGCAGCCGAAAATAAAGCGGCGGTTTCTTTCGGAGAAAGTTGGTGCCTGGAACAAAAGCATTCTCATTGTCGATGATGATGAAACGATCATCAAAACCTTGAGGCCGATCCTTTTATCCCACGGTTTTTCTGTTTTAGCGGCGGGTTCCGGGGAGGATGGATTGCAGATCATCAACGCGCAGAAGCCGGATCTGGTTTTGTTGGATGTGATCCTTCCCGGCATCAAGGGCAGGGAGGTCTGCCAGAGGATGAAAGAAAACCCTCAAACGCGGGATATTCCCGTCGTGTTTCTGACGGCCAAGGATTCGCTGGAAGATATTCAGGCTGAAAAGGGAGTCGGCTCGGTGGGGCATATCACCAAGCCCGTGGACATGAAGATGCTGGTCGAAACGATCCGGAACGTATTAGGTGCTGATAAAGCGAGCAAAAAGTCGTAAGATCCTTCTCGTTGACAGTCCGGAACGATTTTTCCCGGGCGATATCCATTTATACTCTATTAGGTCACAAAGTAAGACTTTCCGAACCCAATAATGCCCAATTTATGACCTAATAGAGTATACCCAGAAAAACTAAAAGAACTGGCAGGCATTGGTTGACGAAGTGCATTGCCGGTAAGAGTAAAAGCTTCATGAGTTCAAACAAACGTTTAAAAAGATTTCAGCGGGCGGCCGCCCGCTACGGGTTATACGTTTCCGCCTGGCTTTTCGAATGGCTTCCGTACGGGTTCGTGAAGTTCATTACCAATATCCTTCTTGCGATCGGGTTGCGCTGCACGATCCGCCAGCGGAAGATCGCCGAGGAGAGCATTAATATCGCTTTTGGCGACGAGAAATCCCCGAAAGAAAGAAAAGAGATCGTCAAGAAGTGCTTTGAGAACTTCGGTCGCGGCATGACCGAGATGCTCTATTACATGGCGCGCCCGGAGGCGGCCAAGGGACAGATCATTATCGAGGGCAAGGAACATCTCGACGCGGCGGTGGCCAAGGGCAAGGGCGTGATCGCGGTTACGGCGCATTTCGGGAACTTCGCGCTGATGATGCTCGCTTTAGCGCAGCAGGGCTACAAGGCCAGTTCGATCATCCGGCCGGCGCGCGACGAGGAATTGTCCGAGTACCTTTACAAGAAGCGGACGGACGTCGGGTTAGGCACGGTCTTTGCGATTCCCCGACGGGAATGTGTCTCGAACTCGCTCAAGGTGCTCAGGGATGGCGGCTTGTTGTTCATCCCGATCGACCAGAATTTTGGCAGTGGCGGCGGGGTTTATGTCGAGTTCTTCGGGCAGAAGGCCGCGACGGCTACTGGGCCCGCTGTGTTTGCGATGCGGACCGGGGCGGCGATCGTGCCGATGTTTATCCTCCGTCAGGAGGGAGAGCAACATAAGATCGTTATTGAGCCTCCCATTGCCGTAGAGGAGCAGGGGGATGAAGAACGGGCGATTACGGCGACGATGACAAAGATCACGAACTTGATCGAACAATATATCCGGCGCTATCCGCATGAATGGGCGTGGATGCATCGCAGGTGGAAAAGCCGTCCGAAGGCAGACGGTTAAACGGAGAATACATATGGAAAAAGACGATCAGAAGAAAAGTTATAAGAAGTTTGTTTTACTCGTCGGGGGTTTCTTTATTTTGGTCTTGGGGATCACGCTGATCCTTGCGTGTTGGCAGGATGTCGTGGCATTGTTCAGAGGGGCGTCGGGGATGGTCTTTGCTCTGGGCGGACTGTTTATGTTGTACGCGGTGAGCAAAGTCGATAAATAGTGACCCAAACTGACCCCGGGGGTCAGTTTATGGGTTAGTGATTGGCCTTTAAATAAACTGACCCCCGGGGTCAGTTTGGGTTATATTGATATGTACTGGTTTGAGTTTTTTATTAGCGCGGTCATTATTGTTATTGCGGGCATTCGCCTGACGGTGTGTGCGGATAAGCTCAGCGATCAATTGCAATTTGGAAAAGTCTGGGTCGGCATCATATTGCTCGGGGTGGCGACGTCACTACCCGAGGCGATCACGAGTCTGACGGCGATCATATCCCTGCAGGCCAACGACCTGGCCATTGGGAACTTGCTTGGCAGCAATAATTTTAACCCGATGCTGATCGTGGTCATGGACGCGCTCTACCGTCGTGGATCGATCACCAATGCGCTTACGCCGAACGCGTCGTATCAGGTCTCCGCGCGCTTCGCGATCCTTTTGACGCTCCTTGTTATTTTCGACATTATGTTCAACGGCGCTTTTCCGACTTTCCATCTCGGGCCTGTAAGCGTCGGCGGCCTCCTGATCGCTATTTTTTATTTTATCGGGATCAAGCGCTTAGCGAAGCTCGGGGCGGGGCCAGTGGCAGCCGCGACGACCGCGAATCCGGAAACAAAAGAGAAGGTGCCGGTAAACCGCCTTTGGGCCGAGATGGCGGCCAGCGCCCTTTTTGTTGTCGCTGGCGCGATATGGCTGGCTGGATCAGCGGACACAATCGCGGCGGAAACAGGATTAGGACGGACCTTTGTCGGCAGCATTTTTCTTGCTATTGTCACATCGCTTCCTGAGATGGTCGTATCTATTTCCGCGTTGAGGTTAGGGTCGCTGGATCTCGCGATCGGAAATATTTTCGGCAGCAACATGGCGAACATGTGCATTGTTTTTATCTGCGGCCTGTTCCATCGGGGAGGTCCGATTCTCGGCGACGTTAAGCCCATGCACATGTTCACGGGGGCCTTGAGCCTGCTGTTGATGCATATTTTGATCAAGGGTATTTCGACAAGAAATAAAAAAACGTTCCTGGGGTTTGGATGGGATTCGATTGTTATGGTCCTTGTTTTTACGCTCGGGACGATTTATCTGTATCATGTAAGGGCTATGTAATGGTGTTCATAAGAGGAGGAGGGCTATGTTCAATAATTTAAGAAAATATTTTATTTCGGGGTTCGTCGTGTTTTTACCTATCGCGCTGACCGTCTATTTATTTTTTCTGGCGCTTGATTTTACCGACGCGTTCTTCGGGAAATTTTTCAGTAAATTAGGCCTCGGGTTCGCGGGGTACCGGGGCTTGAGCATTATCGTCGGTATCTATATTATCATCCTGATCGGGTTCTTCACGACGCATTTCTTAGGCAGAAAGATTCACGATTTCTTCGAGCGGCTCGTCCTGAAACTTCCGTTCTTCAAGCAGGTCTATCCGGCCTTGAAGGAGATGGCGGTCTTTCTTTTCGCGCGCGAGAGGCTGACGTCGTTCAAGCAGGTCGTCCTGATCGAATATCCGCGCAAGGGGGTTTACGCGATGGGGTTCCTGACGAATGATACCTCAAAGGAAATCAACGAGAACGTCAAAGGAGATCTCTGCAATGTGTTTATCCCGAGCTCGCCGGGGCCGTTGACGGGTTTTACGATCCTTGTGCCGAAAAAAGAAATTGTTCACACGCATATCAGCATTGAAGATGCATTCAAATTTATTGTTTCCGGCGGTGTTGTCAATCCTCACGAGCTGGTTTCCTCACGGTAGATCTTAAGATGGGTCAAAAAATACAATTAGTGATCTTCGACCTCGACGGGACGCTTGTCGACGCCTACCAGGCGGTTGCCGGCAGCGTCAATTATACGCTGGCCCAGACCGGCCGCGCGCCCGTCGATGATAAAGCGATCAAGCGGGCGGTGGGATGGGGGCCCCGGCATCTTGTCGGGATGTTCGTCGGTCGCGAGGACCTCGACCGGGCGCTGTCGATCTATCGCCAGCATCACGCGCGCGCCCTGAAGTCGGGAACGAAGTGGTTGCCCGGGGCCAGGGAGTTGATCGAGGCGCTCGATGGGCAAGGATACCGGCTCGCTATCGCCAGCAACCGGCCGACGCGCTTCACGCACATTATTCTTAAACATTTGAAGGCCGAGCGCGCTTTCGACCATGTTCTGTGCGCCGACAAGGTGGCCGAGCCGAAACCGGCGGGTGAGATGCTGGAGAAGATTCTGGCGAAATTCTCCCTGAGTCCCGAGGAAGCCCTGTATGTGGGTGACATGACCGTCGATGTCGAGACGGGGCACGCGGCGGGGGTTAGGACGATCGCGGTCCTGACCGGTTCAAGCAGCCGTGAGGAGGTCGCTGCTTGCAAGCCGCTGGCGATTATTGATCATATTAAGGAAGCGGCAGGAATCCTTGAAGATCTGCAGATTTCAGGGAAAACCTCAGGAGATGATATTTGTTGTTGATTATTTGTGGTTTTTTGGTATAACTATGGTTCGACTTGTAGAGAATTCTTCCGATTAAGGTA
>DAOWBD010000119.1 GCA_030634235.1 Candidatus Omnitrophota bacterium
CTGCGTTAAGAACCCGGGCGCGTACGCGCGCAGTTTCTTCGGCGTCATCGACCTGCTCGCAATCTTCCCGGCGTACCTGAGCCTAGTGACGCTCGGCAGCCGGTCGTTTTCGGTGATTCGGGCGCTGCGGCTGCTGCGGGTCTTCCGAGTGCTGAAGCTCGGGCGCTATGTCGGCGAATATGAAGCGCTGATCAGGGCGGTCAAAGCCAGCCGCGACAAGATTACGGTGTTCCTGCTGGTGGTGATCGTGCTGACGGTGATCATGGGGACGGTGATGTATCTTGTCGAGGGGGAAGGCAGCGGCTTTACCAGCATCCCGAAAAGTATCTATTGGGCGATTGTCACGATGACGACGGTCGGCTACGGCGACATCGCGCCGCACACGGTTTTAGGGCAGTTTCTCGCGTCGGTCATCATGATCCTCGGCTATGCGCTGATCGTCGTCCCGACGGGAATCTTCTCGATGGAGCTCTCCCGGACGGCCCGCGAAAAGAAGTGTCCGAATTGTGGAGAAAAAATATCATAGAAAATGGGCGGCCGCCGGTCGCCCGTACAGATAGGTGGTAGGGGCGTGCGGCGCACGCCCCAATGGAAAGGGGACTTACGGGGACGCTTACGGGGACGCGTCTAAAGACCCGTCCCCCTCCTCCCAGGGGGAGGCAAGCTTAATAATCAAAACTCTCTGGAAGTATTAAAGATACGAAGATTAAGATCATAAACTTTTGACAGAACTCTCAATAAATAAAGGAGAAACAACATGGTAGTCAGTGGAAAATTTTGGGGCGGATTATTTGGAATGATGTTCGGCGGCCCGCTTGGGGCGATCGCGGGTGTTTATATAGGCCATCAATTCGACGCGAGCAAACCCAACCGGGGTGAATTAAACGACAAAGCGGTGTTTCAAATCAATCTGATATCGATACTGGCTTATGTGGCGAAGGTTGACGGTAACGTGGACAAGCGCGAAACGGATACCATTTTCGCGTTCTTCCGCCAGGCCGGTTTCGGCTCTATGCAAATGCCGATTATCGAGCGCACCCTCAACTTTGCCCTTACCCAGGACATCGATCTTGAGTCGACCTGCCGTAATTTCAGGAAGGCTTCCAATTATGAATCGAGCCTGATGCTTCTGCGGGTGGTCTATCTTGTGGCCATGGCCGATGGCAAGTTTCACAGCACCGAGAAGACCGCTGTTGAACAAATTGCTCATTATTTAGGAATCACGGATGTCGATCTCGCGATGCTGCGCGCGGAATTTCTAAAGACGGATGACAAGTATTACAAGATTTTAGGGTTGGAGGCCGGAGCAAGTATTGCGGAGGTTAAAAAGGCCTATCGCAAACTGGCGCTCGATTATCATCCTGACCGTGTGGCGCATCTCGGCCCGCAGTACGCCGAAATCGCCGAGGAAAAGTTCAAGATGATTAACGAGGCCTATGGGGAAGTCACCAAAGAATTGCAGCTAACGTCATCCTGAGATCTCCTTGATTTTTCGCTGTATACAATTCAATTAAGGGGACGCGAGATTTAATTACCTAATTAATGAAAATAACGACCACAACTTACACCAAAGCTCTCAAAGATATCCGAGCCCGTATTGCCAAGGGCTATGCGCGCCTCGAAGAGACCTTTCGCCGCGAAACGCTTGCGACCAACTGGGACGTCGGCCGCATCATCACTGAGCGGATTCTGCCCGACAGCACCGATGCGCCAAGCGCCCAAAATGCGCAGGTGATCGAGGATCTGGTGTCGGATCTTGGGAGGGGGCGGACGTTCATTTACAGGCTGGTCAAGTTTTACAAATGCTATCCCCGTCGGCCGAAAACAAGCCTGACCTGGTCACACTACACATACCTGAGTATTGTTGAAGATGAACACACGCGCGACGCGTTCGAACAAAAGGCGATCAAGCAGGGATTGTCAGCAAAGAACCTGTACCGGCTGATTGCCAAGAAGAAGAAAAAAGAAAAGAGTGCCACTGTAAGGCGCCTGCTTGCCGGCAGGCAGGCAAAGCAAGTGAAGAATTTTAAGCTTCCCGTTACGAGAGGCGAACTCTATTTTTATAAATGTGTCCGGCGCGACTATATTCCGTGTAAGAAAAACGAACGTCTGGTGGATATCGGGTTTAAGGCGGGTTAAGACGCCGGCATGGAAGAGCCCGTCCCACGCGTTATATATCCGGTCGTATAAAAAAAATGGCAACTACATGCTTCGGATCGCCCGGCCGAATGATTCTAAGCTCTATACATATGTGGCCACGGTTCAGCGGGTTATTGACGGCGATAATAGTGATCTGAACATCGACCTCGGATTTCTTTCGTGGGTTCAGGAAAATGTGCGCCTGCGCGGTATTGACGCGTCGGAGCTTTCAAAGGCCCGCGGGCAGATTGCAAAAAAGTTTGTTCAGGACGCGCTTAAAAATGTGAAGTTCGTCGTCTGCAAGCTCTACAAAGAAGGCAGCTTCGGCCGCATGCTCGCCGACGTGTTTTATTTACCGAAAGAAACGGACGCGAAAGTTGTAGCGGAGAAGGGGATCTTTTTAAACCAGCAGCTCCTTGATGAGGGGTTAGCGGATGTTTGGAAGGGCTAGTGGAGAGGGGGTCTGAAAAGGTTTAGCCGTCGAACCAAACTGACCCCCGGGGTCAGTTTGGTTCCTATTGGAAAGGTGGACGGGTTTCTTTCGTTTGGACCCTTTCGTTTTCGTGTGTTTTGCCTGTCCTAGTGTGCTCCTTGTTGTCCTGTTGACAGATTCTATAAGAAGGAGTACTGTCATGGCTATCAAATTAATCTTAATAAGGGGGAGAAATGAAAAAAAGTGAAAAACTTCTTGGCGAAATGTTAGTCGATAAAGGACTTGTTACTGAGGATGACCTTTGTTCGACCATTGCTGAACAGTATGATATTGAGTTTATAAAACTTGCGAATGTAGAAATTAATTGGGATATATCGAAAAGGTTTTCTTCTTCGTTTATCAATAAGCACAGATGTCTTCCTTTAAGAGTCGATGAAGAAACAGTTTTGTTGGCTATTACAAAACCATTGAACCTATGGGCCGTGGATATGATAGAAAAAGAGGCGGCTCCGAATAGAATAAAAGTTGTCCTTACGAAGAAATCGGATATCGATACGGCGATTCGAGAATACCAAAAGCATTCAATACAAAAAGTAATAAATAAGTTTGAAAAAAATGATGCGGCAAAAATATTAATTGTTGACGATGAACCAGTTATGGTCCATGCGGTAGAAAAGGTGCTTACGGCAAACAATTATAATGTGTCAAAGGCCTTTGACGGTGAGGAAGGATTAAAAAAAGCTAGAAGCGAGAACCCTGATCTGATTGTTTTAGATTTGATGCTTCCGAAAATGAATGGATATAAGATTTGTCGTCTGCTGAAATTTGATGATAGATATAAGCACATCCCCATCGTAATATATACCGTCTGTGGGCAGGAAGAGGATCGAAAGCTGGGATTTGAAGTAGGGGCTGATGCCTATTTAGTTAAACCTTTTGAACCGCCTGTCCTTCTTGCCAAAATTGAAGCATTATTAAAAAAGTCAGCTTTTGTTAGCTAGGCAACCTCAATCTCGGGATTGAAAAAGTTATCACACCAGAGGACAGCGCCTTTTAATTTCCCTTAATTCCTTAAAAGACACCCGGAAAATCGATGCCCATTTTCATTGGAAAGGTGGACGGGTTTAATTTGAAAAAGGGGACACATGCTTTCCAACTTTCCGGGGACGTGTGCTTTTGTCTATTGTTTTCTGATGGACAAAAGCATGTGTCCCCCACCTGGAAAGC
>DAOWBD010000144.1 GCA_030634235.1 Candidatus Omnitrophota bacterium
CGGCATATAATCCTCGTGTTGCGCCATGATAATGGTCGTTTTGGCCCCCATCTTTTTTGCCAGCATCGAACTCACAAGATTAGCGTGATCATCCTTTGACGTCGCGATAAAAACATCTGTCACCTCGATTCCGCATTCGGTCAAGATATCTTTTTCAGAAGCGGATCCGTTGATGATCCGCACGCCTTCGAGATAATCAGCCGCCTCTTTCGCCGCTTTCTCGTCTTCTTCAATGAGGAGGATATCGTCTATCTTTTCTGCCAAGAACTTGGCGGCATGAACCCCGGTAATGGTGGCCCCGTAAATGACGATCTTCTTCGGCGGCTTTGCTTCGGGATTCACAAATGTCAAGAATTCGCCGAGCGAAGGCGCCGGCAGAAGAACATAGATGCGGTCGTTCGCCTCAATGGCCGTATCCCCTTTGGGAATGATAACGGATTTATTCCGCACCACGGAAACAACCAGAAAGGGCCAGGGAAAATCTTCATCCTTAAAGTCTCCGATCTTTGCCCCGCATAAAGGTGATGTCGCGGAAATATTAAATGCCCGCAACAGGATCTTTCCATCAGCAAAATCCGCAACTTCACTGGCCCCGGGGGTCTCAACGATCTTTCGGATCGCCTGGGCAGCAACTAATTCGGGATTAATGAGCTCGTTAACGTGAAACCTGTCGTATCCGAATCGGGCCAGGGTTTCGCTTAACGCCGTATTGCGCACCCTTGCGATACACCGTTGAGCTCCAAAGAGCCCCGCAAGAAAACAGACCACCAAATTCACTTCATCCGAAGGAGAAACGGCTAAGACTAACTCGGCTTCGCTCATATGGGCTTTTTTAAGAACATCCGGGTCCGCCCCGTTGCCGACAATAACTTTGGCGTCGAGCTTCTCGGCGCTTTTTCTGGCAACTTGCTCGTCCTTTTCAATTAAGTAAACCTCGTTATCCTCTTGGACAAGAGATTTAGCGAGGTTTCTCCCGATGCGCCCTGCTCCAACAATAATCACTCTCATAAGATACCCATCCCCTTATAATAATTCGGGCCCCGGTAAACAGGGCCCTGTAATTATAAATAGCATGTTTTTCTTTTGCTGATACCTTTTCGCCTGGCCGAATATTCGTACATTATAGCGATCTATACTGGTTCTTAATGAGATTTTCTGGTGGTTAAACTGTTGAATTTCATTAAACCAACATTAAGCATTGCAATCATTAATGTTCAATCAAAACCATTGAACGTTAATAAGGCAATGATACGAAATTTTGATTAAGAACCAGTATATTTAACGCGATCCTATTCTGAAGGACCAGTGACTTTTTCTTTTTTCTTTGGCCCCTCCGAGGCCGGTTCCTTTGAAAGATTCACAAGCTTTTTAAACGCTCCCGGAGAACTAACCGCAAGCTCGGATAATACCTTTCGGTCAATATCAATATTCGCCTTCTTAAGCCCGTTCATAAAACGGCTGTACGTTACGCCGGCTTCTTGGCAGGCCGCATTGATGCGTATGATCCAAAGCCTTTTAAACTCCCGCTTTTTAACCTTGCGATCACGAAAAGCATACGTAAGCCCTTTAATAACCGACCGTTTGGCCTGCCGGTAGCGCGTGCTCCTGTGCCCGAACTGCCCTTTGGCCTTTTTAAGAACGCGTTTTTTTCTTTTCTGTGCGCTAACCGCGCTTCGTACTCTAACCATAAGGCAATAGCCTCCTTATCTTCTTTGCGTCAGCGTCGGAAACATAAGAACTTTTACGCAAATTGCGTTTTGCTTTTCTTGTCATTTTTCCCAAAACATGTCCCCGTTTGGCGCTGCGCTTTTTTAATTTCCCGGTCTTTGTGATCTTAAAGCGCTTAGCCGCGGACTTATTTGTTTTTAGTTTTGGCATTGCGATTCCTTTCTCGATGAATTTTCTATAGCCACCATCAAAGCATGCTGATTGTTTATTTTATAGCTTCGCGTTCTTACTGCCCCCCTCTTTCTGTTAAAAGTGAGGTCTTTTGTCCACGAATATTTCCCGCGCTGATCATTCGCGGAAAAATCTATTATGTCTTGCTTGCTGCCGGGTTAAGCAGAATAAACATAACCCGTCCTTCCATCGACGGAGATTTCTCGGGCACCCCATGTTCGGCAACATCCTTGATCATTCTCTCCAAAATGTTTCTGCCCAGCTCTTTATGCGCCATTTCCCGCCCGCGGAAAAACATATTGATCTTTACTTTATCTTTCTTATCCAAAAACCCGATCGCTTGCTTAAGCTTGATCTGATAATCTCCAACGCCGATATTCGGTTTAAGCCGCAATTGTTTCAAGTGCGTGACATGCTGGCTTTTTTTTACCCGGCGTTCTTTTTTTTCCTGGTCATACTTATATTTACTGTAATCCATAATGCGGCAAACCGGCGGTTTTGCCGTCGGGGCAATTTCGACCAAGTCCAGGTCGTTTTCCTGGGCTAGATCCAATGCTCGACGAATACCCACCACTCCCAACTGTTCTGATTCCGGACCGATCACTCGAACTTCTGAAGCCTTGATACGTTCGTTAATTCGGATAAATTTTGGAATAATAACACCTCCCAGGCTAATGTTTTTTTAATTGAACTTCCTTCTCGATCCGTTCAATAAAAGCAACCGAAGCGCACGTCCCTTGATCGCCTTGCGCATATTTCCTGACAGACACTGTCTGGTCTTGAACTTCTTTATCTCCGACAACAAGCAAATACGGGATCTTTTTAACCGTCCCTTCCCTGATCTTTTTGTTGAGACTTTCGTTCCTCTGATCGATTATACCGCGCAATCCCTTTCGTTGTAAATCTTCTTTTATCTTCACTGCATAAGCCGCATGCTCTTCCCTGATGGGAATGATCGCGACTTGCGTAGGCGCCAGCCAAACGGGAAAGGCCCCTCCGTAATGTTCGATCAGTGTTCCGAAAAACCGTTCCACCGAGCCAAGAATCGCACGGTGGATCATAATAGGCTGACTTGTCTTTCCTTCGTCATTAACATATTCCAGTTCAAAGCGCTGCGGCAAAGAGAAATCGCATTGGATCGTGGTACATTGCCATTCGCGGTTCAGGGCATCTTTAAGTTTAATATC
>DAOWBD010000104.1 GCA_030634235.1 Candidatus Omnitrophota bacterium
AGGACGTGATCGTCGCCTCGACGGGGGTTATCGGCAAGCCGCTTCCCTTTAAAAAGATCCAGAAATCCGCTGATCAGCTTGTCAAGGGCTTGAGCATCACGGGATCAAAGAATGTCGCCGAAGCGATCTTAACGACAGACACAGAAAAAAAAGAGATCGCCGTCACAGTCACGATCGGAGGAAAGAAGGTCACCGTCGCTGGCTGCGCTAAGGGTTCGGGGATGATCGCGCCGAACATGGCGACAATGCTTGGATTTATCACAACCGACGCGGCCGTCAACGCAAAAATGCTGAAAACTGCGTTAAAGAAAGCGGTCGACCAGTCGTTTAACTGCATTACAATCGACGGCTGCATGAGCACCAATGACATGGTCACCGTGATGGCGAACGGCTACGCGAAGAATAAGACGATCTCGAAACCCGGCAAGGATTTTAACGCGTTTGCCAAAGCGCTCGGCTTTGTCTGCCTTGACCTCGCCAAGAAGATCGTTCTCGATGGTGAGGGAGCGACAAAATTCATCGAAATCAATTGTCTCGGCGCACAAAATGAGAAACAAGCAAGAGCCATTGCGATGCAAATCGCAAATTCTACTTTAGTTAAAACAGCCGCATGCGGAAGTAATCCCAACTGGGGACGTGTCGCCGCAGCGGTCGGTTCCCTCGGGATCAGTAAGGTCACTGAAAAGAATTTAAGAATCAAGTTCAGTCCTTTTGATAAAAAAGAGATCCACATTACAGCCGATCTGAATATCGGGTCGGTCAAGGCAACTGTTTATACATCCGACTTATCATTGGAATATGTCCGGATTAACAAGGAGTACAATTAATGGAAGATATTATCCGAAAAGCCGGCGTCCTGATCGAGGCCATTCCTTATATCCATGATTTCCGGCGTAAAGTCTTTGTGATCAAGTACGGAGGGAGCATTCTGGATAACGAGACGATCCGCAAGAATGTCCTGGAAGATATCGTATTCTTAAGTTTTGTCGGAATACGAACGATCCTGATCCACGGCGGTGGGCCGCACATCAGCAGCCGCATGAAAGAAGCAGGAATCAAATCGGAGTTTTATGACGGAATCCGCATCACCGATAAGGAAACGTTGACGATCGTCAGCGAGGAACTCGAGAAGCTCAACCAGCGCATTGTCAAAGAGATCAAGGATCTCAGGGGTGATGTCACCGGGCTTAAGGGAGATGCGAATATTATCCATGTCGAGAAACGCAAAGCGGCCAAGGATCTCGGTTTTGTCGGGTCGATCACATCGATCAATGAAGAGGCCTTGCACACGCATCTGCAGCGCGGGCACATTACCGTCGTTTCGCCTATGGGGATAAGCGGCGAGAAACAACTCCATAATATTAATGCCGACGAGGTCGCCAGCGCGGTCGCAACATCGCTGAAGGCCGAGAAGCTGGTTCTCTTGACCAACGTCCAAGGCGTCATGCGCACGGCGGATGATGGCGATTCTCTGATATCAACATTGACCGTCGATCAAATCGATAATCTGATCAAAAGCAACGTTATTCACGGCGGCATGATCCCGAAAGTCAGCGCTTGCGTCGAAGCCTTAAACGGCGGGGTAAAGAAGACTCACATTATCGACGCGCGCATTCAACACGCGCTTTTACTTGAAATTTTCACCGATCGTGGTATCGGAACCCAGATATTAAAAGATGAAAAAAACCGAAATTCTTAAAAATTACGACGACTATATCCTTTCAACCTATACCCGCACTCCCGCTATTTTTGTAAAGGGCAAGGGGATGGATTTGATCGATATTAACGGGAAGAAATATCTCGATTTTTTCCCGGGTTGGGGCGTCAATAACGTCGGGCATTGCCATCCGAAAGTCATGGCCGGTGTCCGTGATCAGGTCTCCAAGCTCATTCATATACCGAATAATTTCTATCATCCGAACCAGGCCAAATTAGCTAAAGAAATTGTCCGACGTTCATTTCCGGGAAAAGTTTTTTTCGGCAATAGCGGCACGGAGGCCTGTGAAGCAGCGATCAAATTTGCCCGCATCTACGGGAAGGCAAGCGGGCGCTATGAGATCATTACGATGAAAAAGTCGTTTCACGGGCGCACGTTAGGGGCGCTCGCCGCGACGGGCCAAAAGAAATACCAGGAAGGATTCGGCCCGCTGCCCGGGGGATTCCAATGTGTCGCCTTTAATGATATCGACGCGCTCAAGGCCGCCGTGAATGATAAGACCGTCGCGGTCATGCTCGAACCGGTCCAGGGCGAGGGTGGCGTGAACATCGCCGAGAAGGATTACATCAACCAGATCCGCGAGCTCTGCGATCAAAAAGATATGCTCATGATCTTCGACGAAGTTCAGACCGGCATGGGGCGCACCGGAACAATGTTCGCCTTTGAGCATTATAACGTTAAGCCGGACCTTATGTTACTTGCAAAGGCCCTCGGTGGCGGATTGCCGATCGGCGCTTTGGTCGTTAAGAAATCGATCGCCTCAACATTCCAACCGGGAATGCACGCATCCACTTTCGGTGGAAGCCCGTTGGTCTGCAAGGCCGCGCTCGGCGCTTTCAAGGCAATTACTGCGGACAAGATGTTAAAGAACGCGAAGACCATGGGCACGTACCTGCTCGACGAATTGTCAAAGTTCAAGGACAAGTTCAAGTGTATTAAGGACGTGCGCGGGCTCGGACTGATGATCGGTATTGAACTGGATATCGAGGGAAAAGCGATTTACGAAGACTGTTTTGAGAACGGCCTGATCATCAACTGCACGCAAGGAAATATTATACGTCTTATGCCGGCATTGAACGTCACACGCAAGCAGGCCAATAAAGCCCTGCTGATATTAGAAAAGGCATTCGAAAAAGCTACAAATAAGGCCGTCAAAAATAGTGATTTTTGACGAGTCTTGTCATTTTACCTTAATGGCGAATAATGAAAATGACGGGAGTAACCCATATCATGAAACGTGACCTATTAAGTTTACAAGACCTGAGCGGCGAGGAAGTCGTCGACCTTCTCGAATTGACCGAACAGCTCAAACAGGATAACTATCAGCTCAATAACCAGCTTAAAGGCAAGACCGTCGCGCTGGTCTTTCAGAAACCGTCGAACCGGACGCGCGTGTCGTTCGAGGTTGGTATTTTTCAGCTCGGCGGCAACTGTGTCTATCTGGGGCCGACTGAGATCAATTTAGGCGTGCGCGAATCGACTGCCGACGTTTCAAAAACATTGTCGCGTTATCTCGACGGAATTGTCGCGCGGACACACGCGCATCAGGATGTTATTGAGTTGGCCGAACATTCAAGCGTCCCGATCATCAACGGCCTGTCGGATCTTTATCATCCGTGCCAGGCGCTAACCGACATTTTCTCGATCAAGGAGAAGTTCGGAAAGACAGAAGGCCTGACATTAGCCTACATCGGCGACGGGAACAACGTTTGCAATTCCCTATTACTCGGCTGCGCGAAAGTCGGCCTTAACATGCGTATCGCGACACCGCCAAACTATGAGCCGCAGAAGAATATCATCGAGTTAGCCGAAGGCTATGCAAAGGAAACGAACACCGAGATCACGGTCACAAATTCACCGCAAGACGCGGTCAAAGGTGCAGACGTTATTTATTCGGACGTTTGGGTCAGCATGGGACAGGAAGAAGAGTCGAAGAAAAGGCTCAACGATTTTAACGGTTACCAGATCAACGAAAAGCTGACAGACCTGGCCACCAAAGATTTTATTTTCATGCACTGTTTACCGGCCCATCGCGGGCAGGAAGTGACCGCAGAGGTCATCGACGGCGAGCATTCGATCGTTTTCGACCAGGCGGAAAACCGGTTACACACACAAAAAGCAATTTTAATTTCCTTATTGGGAGAGAAACCCTAATAAACAGCAAGGAGAATCATTAATGAAAAAAGTCGTTTTAGCGTATTCCGGAGGATTAGATACATCCTGTATCATTCCATGGCTGAAGGACAAAGGATATCAGACGATCGCTTTTATTGCCGACATCGGTCAGGGCGATAATTTTGAGAAGATCAAAAAGCGCGCGTTGAAGACTGGAGCGTCGAAAGTTTATTGCCTGAACCTGCAGAAAGAATATATTACCGACTACGTTTATCCGGCGCTGAAAGCCGGGGACGTTTACGAGCATAAATATTATCTCGCGTGCGCCTTGTCGCGACCGCTGATCGCCAAGCATCAAGTATTGATCGCAAAAAAGGAAAAGACCGACACGATCGTCCACGGCTGCACGGGAAAAGGCAATGACCAGGTCCGCTTTGAGGTCACCGCGCGGTTAATGGATCCAAAGATCGACATCATCGCGCCGGTACGCATATGGGAATTTAAAACGCGTAACGAAGAGATCGATTACTTAAAGTCAAAAAAGATCGCCTTATCCGTCACAAAGAAAA
>DAOWBD010000036.1 GCA_030634235.1 Candidatus Omnitrophota bacterium
TACTGCGTCGAGACTTCCGAGGCAAGGAAGATATTCGTTCTGATCTTTGTCGAACGTTTTTTTTCCGTGAAAGTCAGCGTCAGTTTTTTGGAACTTTGGGCTCTTAAAGAAGCTCGATAGACCTTGTCTTTAAAACCCTGTTTTTCCAGGTCTTCGTAAATAAATTCCTGGCCTTTGAACTGGAAAATAATCCGAAACGAGCTCTCTCCGGCATCCCCCTCCATGGGCTCGAGCGTCCCTTCCAGAAAGTTAGCCAATTCCTCAAGAAATTGTTTTCTGGTTTTTTTTTCAAAAGGTGATTTCGCGCTCAACAGAATGATCCCGCCAAGAAGAAGTATGACAACTAACCCCAACAGAATGTTCATGATTCCTTATTCCTTTTCATGATTTGACAAAAACCGCCCGGAGAAACATTCTCCCCTTTTGCATCTATGCATCTTAACATTGTCATTTTTAAAAAACACGTTTATTTATAAAACCGTCCGGCGACATTTTTAGGAACAGCCGCCCGTATGTTGATCGTCTCAGCATAATACTTGATCGAATACACTTCCCCCTCTTCATGGGCTAAATTTACCAGATCCATCCGGCTGATCGGAACATCAACATTGATCTCGACGATCAGAGAAGACAACATCTCGCTGATCTTATCCAGAAGCTCCGGGATATTCTCCCCGGTCTTAGCCGAAATACAAACGGCATTATCAAAGTTCTTTTCAAAACCCTTGAGCCATTCCCGGTCTTCCAATTTATCAATCTTATTTAGAACAAGGATCGTTACCTTATCCAAGGATTCTAATTCTTTCAAGACATCCTCAACCGATTCTTTTAAATGCCGGAAATAAGGATGGCTGACATCCATGACATGAAGCAGGACGTCCGCTTCCTGAACCTCTTCAAGGGTCGCGTGAAAGGCCTCGATCAAATGATGCGGCAGATCATGCATGAACCCAACGGTATCGGAAAGAATGATCTTTTGGTTGTTCGGTAAAACAAGCTGGCGCGAAAGGGAATCGAGCGTTGTAAACAATCCGTTTCGCGTAACCTGTCCAGCCTGTGTTAAGGTATTGAGCAGTGTTGACTTTCCCGCGTTCGTATATCCTACCAGTGAAAAGGCCGGGACTCCCTTATCTTTACGATGTTTACGCTTAAGCGCGCGCTGATTAGCGACCTCGCTTAAGTTCCTTTTTAATTTCACGATACGCTGGCTAATGCGTCTCCGGTCAACCTCTAATTTCGTTTCCCCGGGGCCTAACGTTCCGATGCCACCGCCAAGCCGGGAAAGCTCAATGCCTTTGCCGACGAGCCTTGGCAAGAGATACTCGAGCTGAGCCAGCTCGACCTGCATTTTTCCTTCTTTACTGCTGGCATGCTTCGCGAAAATATCCAATATAAGCTGCGTGCGGTCAATGATCTTGGTCTTGATCACATTCTCAAGATTCCTTTGCTGGCTCCCTTTTAAGTCGTGACTGAAGATAACCGTATCAACGGCCTGGGCATGGCAAAGCTCCGCGATATCTTTCACCCTGGTCTCACTTATGAGATGACTTGCAGTCGGCTTATCAACAGAACAGGTCAATTGATCCACAACCTCCCCGCCGCAAGCCACAATAAGCTCCTTCATTTCATTAACGTCTTCATCAATGCTCCAACGCACCTTGTCCTTTTTGAATTTAACAATTACCAATAAGACCTTCTCGGCACCTTCGCGATTTTCGATCATAATATTCTTCATAGATAGTTTACTCGGCCCCTAGCTTTATATCCCTCATTATCGTTTCAGCGATCCCCTCCGGAGTATCCGATTCTTCCATCACGATCCATTGAAGGCGCTCCTCTTTTCTAAACCACGTCAACTGACGTTTAGCCAGGCGCCGCGTATTCTGCTTCATCATCTCAACGGCCTTCGCTAAATCGTACTCATTTTTTAAGAATCCCAGCATCTCCTGGACGCCGATGATCTTCTTTGCTGTTAGGCTCCACTTGACTTTGTTTAACTTTTTTACTTCCTCAACCAATCCTTCTTCGACCATTCTTTCGACGCGCTTATCGATTTTGGCGTAAAGCTCCGGCCGGTCCCTGTTCAAGGCAAACGGCTTAATGTCATATTTCCCCCAAAGCCCCTCGCGTTTTTTCTGCAGCTCCGAGATCGGTATTTTTTCCTGCCGGCAGATCTCTAACGCCCGGATGACCCGGCGCACGTCATTAGGATGGATCTTCTCAACCGCCTGAGGGTCTTCTTCTTTAAGTTGATCATAAAGATACTGGTTCCCGTATTGCCGGGCCTGCTCCTTTAGGTCCTTGCGCAGCGCCTCGTTCTTGACCCCGCCTTCAAAGATACCGTCTAAAAGAACCTGCATATACATCCCGCTTCCACCGACGATCACCGGAACGCGCCCTCTGTCATGGATCTCCTTGATAGCGGCCAAGGCCGTCTGGTTATACCGGGCGACATCGAACTCTTCCTCGACGGAAAGGATATCGATCAAATGATGCGGGACCGCCTCGATCATATCCTTCGGGGGCTTATTGCTGGCAATATTTATCTCCTTATAAATCTGCATCGAATCGCAGGAAATAATCTCTCCCTGAATATTTTGCGCGATAAAAAAAGCGACATCTGATTTGCCAACAGCGGTGGGGCCAACAATAAAAATAATTTCTTTAGAATTCATATAGGCGCTTAGGGATAGATCTCGGTGGGATATCCTTCTTTGGATAGTTTCAATTTCAACTTTCGCGCCTCATCTAACAGGGCCAGCTGACCGACCCGTACGCGATAAAATGTTCTGCCTTTTGGGTCGACCGTCTCAACAATATACGCGTATTCCCCTTTTTGCTGCAATTCCACGCTAAGACTTTCCGCTCTTTTACGGTCGATAAATGCCCCGACCTGCACGGCGAAATATTGCTTTTCATTAAGAAGCTGCTTGGCCACGTGGGCATCGAGGCTGTCGGGAAATTGAACCGTGATCTTCGTTAAATACTCACGGGCCTGATTCCATTGGGTTAATTTTAAATTGACCCGGGCTAATTTCAAATAGATCAAGCTTAAAAATTCCGACTCCGGGCTTACCTTTAGAAGACGCTTCGCGACTCTTTGCGCCTGTTTATAGTGTCCGTCGCCGTAATAGCCGTCGAAAAGCCCAAGATAAGCTTTATCGGCAAGCGTGCCGTCGATCTTCTTTTTGGTAAGTTTCATGAACGTCTCGCGAGCCTGCGCGTACTGCCCAAGCCGCAGATCACAGAGCCCCGAATAGTAAAGGATCTCATCTCTTTCATCTGCCTTTAATTCAGAAGAAAGCAACTGAGAGGCTATTTCTTTCGCCAGCTTGTAATCCTGTTTTATGATGGCTGTTTCGATGTTTTTCAGCGAGATATCAGAAAAACCATATAAACAGAACACGGCCAATAAAAGGATCCCAAGATTTATTTTGCAAAGAAAACTCTTCATCATCGCCGCTATCTTAACAAAAATAATACCTTTTTTCTATGAAAACCTGTGCCTGCGCTCCAGCAGGTTAACCTCCCGTTAAATGGGCAACAGCCCGCTCTTCGCGCTTAGGTCGTATAGATAAAGCGCGCTGCCTCCCTCTTTAAGCTGTTTCAATGGGATGCCGTCACGGCCCAATAATTCCAGAATAAATTCCCGCGTATCTTCGGGAATATGCGTCAAAGAATGCGCCGCTGTTTTTAGAGGATGTAAAAGCAATACGCACAAAAGACCCCCATGGATCACGAGAGAAGCCTTCTTTTTCGATTGCATGGTCATCACCGCGCCATAGGCAAAGAGAATAAAAATACCGGGCAAATGAAAAACACCACATCCCTGACTGCCAACAGGGCCGAACATTATTGATGGATAAAAACTTTCTGGTCATGTGTACTAATATAGCAGGGTTGTTTTGTGAGTCAAAGTACAAAAATAAAAAGCGGAGACCAGAAGAAGACTGCAGATTAAAGCCAGAACAACTTTTTTCATAACCTTTCCCCCTTCCCTTCTTTCCTCATTATCCCTTTCTTTTTATACACCACCACTAACGCCCCCCATTCCTTAATCTATGACGCCCCTCCCTCATTTGATGCCTTTGTTCTTTACTCAGGCCATGGAGCTTTTTTCTTTTCTCTTTAAGCTGCTGGCGTTGTTCAGGAGACAAATTTTCACGCTTTTCCTTCACCCGTTGACGTATGGCCTTCTTTTGTCCCTCATCCAAGCCTTTCAATCTTTTTCTCTTCTCCCTGATCTGCTGTTTTTCTTCCGGAGAAAGATTTTGAAAACGCTCGCGCCGCTCCTTGATCATCTGCTTCTTTTCAGGTGATAAATTCTTCCACTTTTCATATTTTTCACGAACCGCCTCGCGCTGTTCCTCATCGAGATCATAATATTTCTTCCAGTTCTGTTTAACTTTTTCTTTTTTTTCGGGCGAGAGTTCCTGGTATTGTTCAAATCTCTCCCGAAGCTCTTTCTTCTTCTGCGGATCCAGGTCTTTCCACTTTTCCATTCGCTCGCGGTGCTCCTGGCGCTGTTGCAGCGTCATCTCCCCCCATTTCTGACGCATCTCTTCCCTGCGTCCTTCTAAATGATCCGCACCCCCCCCCCTCTCCTCGCCATGCTGTGCACCTGCAAACTGTACGGGCCATAGGATAAACAAACACAAGAAAAACCCCATCGCCGGAACGATCAAAAAGAACCTGTTCTTTTTACTCATCACATTCTCCCGTCATTTTCATCATTAAGTCTCTAGAACATCCAAGTTTTCAATGATGTCCAGGTCTTCAAGAAAGCCCATTTCTTCAATAAATTCAAGATTTTCAGCTAGCTCGATATTCTCGACCATCGCCAAGTCCTCCTGACTTAAGCTGGCTAACATTTGATTCGTATTCTGGATCCGTAAATAGTTATTTAAAGTAAAGCTTCCGACAATCACAACAATACAAGCCATCGCCAATGCCGGAACCAGACGCTTATTAAAAAGGCCGTTTTTAACCGCCTCTGACACCCTCTCCTGCCAGGACCGCTCCAGGGCCAGCCTTGTCCAGAACCTTCCGACAAAACCGGGCTCAGGACAGACCTCATCGAGTTCGCCGAGCATCGCCCAGGATTCCTCAAAGGCCTCACGCTCTTTTTGACAGCCCGGGCATCCGGATAGATGTTCCCTAACCTGTTGGCTTTCTTGCGGTCCCAATTCTTTGTCTAAATAGGCCGGAATCAGTTTTTTAATTTCTTGGCAATCCATTTTCTCTTCCCCTCCAGGCTTTTAAACACATGAATAATAGAATAGTTTCGGTATTAATATATAGCCTAATATCTCTTAACTGACGACCTTAAACCATCCGGATAACTTGTTTTTAAGACTTTCCCTCGCCCGGCTTAGCAGGGATTTGACTGCCTTGGATGATACGTTCATCGTCCGGGCAATCTCCTCATAAGAAAATTGCTCGTACCTCCGCAGAAGGACAGCCACGCGCTGATTTTCCGGCAGGTCATCAATGGCCGCTTTGACCGCCGCCGCTTTTTCCCTGAGGAGCACTTCATCATCCGGCGAAGCCGAATTTGGATCCTCAACCTGCCGTTTTAACTCGCCGTCATCCGAAGAAAAAGTCGCATCCAAAGAAACCGTTTTATACTTATTGCGCCGCAGTTCATTGAGGCTTAAATTTCTCGCGATCGTAAAGACCCATGTTTGAAATTTCGATTGAGGCTTGTAACTAGACCCGCTTTTATAGACACGGAGAAAGACCTCTTGCGTGAGATCCTCGGCGGCTTCGCGGCTATTAACATAACGGTAAATGAAATTGACTAAGCGTGGAAAATATTTCCGCATCAAAGTTTCAAAAGAGGCCTTATTGCCCTCTTGAAACTCTAACATCAAACGGACGTCAGAGTCAGAAAGATAAGGATTAGACTTGTCTTGAAGAGTAAAGAAAAACACTATTGGTTATCCAGAAATTCACCCGTTATTCATGGGACTGTCTTTGAATTTTATTGTACGTTGATTGCAAACTCCCTGCAAGCCGAAAATCCTGATTCCTAGAATAATCTAGACAGCAACGCCGAGACGGCCGCTTCCACACGAAGGATCCTCTCTCCGAGATGAACAGGCGCGAACCCCAGGCCTGTTAACTTTTCGATCTCATATGGAATGAATCCTCCCTCGGGGCCGACGACAAGCGTCACAGGCCGCTTGACATAACGCGGACAAGGGCCGGAAGATCGCGGATGGGCCACAAGAGAAAGTGTCTTTTGGGCAACGCCGGGTAGTTCGTCCTCGACGAACGGCTTGAACAACGGCCGCAACTCGACCTTCGGCAAGACCGTGTCGCGCGCCTGTTCGAGCCCTAAGATCAGCTGCTCTTTTAAATTCGCCTTTTTGAGCGCCGGACTCTTCCAGAAACTTTTTTCGACACGATGAGAATGGAATAAGAAGATCCGTTTAACCCCCATGCTGCTCACCGTCAAAAGAATTCTTTTAAGCATGATCGGACGCGGCAGGGCCAGAACCAGAGTTACCGGTGTGGTTGCCGGCGCGGCAGTAGTAAGCGCGACGTCCATTTCGAGGGCATCCTCCTCTAAAGCTGTCACGCGGCCGGTCCCGATCTTTCCGTCGCACAATCCAACGCAGAACTCATCGCCGACGGACGCCCGGCAAATATCGCGGAGATGTTTATGCCGCCGCCCCGACAGGCGCACGCGCGTGCCGCCGTCGATAAAATCATCTTTAAAAAGGAGAATAAGGTTCATAGATGTTAACGAGGAATGCCGGAAGGGATTTAAAATACAAATTCGTGATTCATCTGCTCGATCTTAAAATTGGGCTTAATGACACCGAAATTCTTGTACAGATCCCTGAACGTGTCGATATTCTGGTCGGTGGCGATATCCATCAGCCGTTTCATAACTTTAGCGGTCAACTTGACGTCAGGCAGAGCCCGATGGGTTTCTTCAACCGCCGCCCCGAGCGAATGCGCGACATGCGCCAACCGGAAACTGGTCAAATGCGGCAATAACGCTTTGGCCATCTTCAGTGTATCGATCGCCGGAGTTCCCTCCCTTAACTTCCGTCCGATCAGCGATAACTCGAAACAAAGAAAATTCAGGTCGAACTTAACGTTATGGCCGACCAGGCACGCCCCGCCGGTAAAATCAATGATCTTGGGAAGAATTTGATCTGCCGTCGGCGCTCCTGCAATCATTTCCTCAGTAATGTGATGGATCTGCTGCGCTTCGACCGGAAGCCCCCTTTGCGGGTTCACAAGCGATTCGAATGTATCAACAATCTTCCAATTCTTGACACGCACCGCCGCGATCTCGACGATCCGGTCGCCACCTTGAACCGATAAACCAGTCGTCTCCACATCAAAGACCACATATTCAGTTGGTTTTGCATTCATCTCTAAAACACTTATCCTTTCGCATACCGAGTAATAATTCTTTTCAGGCTGATCATATCAGCCGGCTTGACAATAAAATCATTTACCCCCGAGTCTAGACACCTCGAGCGGTTCTCATTTGTGTCCGTCGTAAGAAGGACCACTGTCGGCATGTTCCGACTGACCTCTTTAATGATCCTGACAATATCGCCGCCTTCGCTTTGAAAGATCTCAAAATCCAGCAGGCACAAACTATAGATCTTTTCCTTAAGGCTTTCGATCGCCTCCTGCCCGTTCGAAACAAATTCTCCGTCACAATCCATTGCACCGAAACACTCTCGAAGGAGTTCTTGATCAAACCCGCCGTCTTCAATAACCAAAATCTTCGTTCCCTTAACCCCTAACTCTTTAACCATATGACGCGTAACAATCGGCGTGCCTTCCTGCCGGTTGCCAAGGACTGTAGCGATCACCTTCGCTAATTCATCCAAGAAAACAGGCTTAGGCAAGAACCCGCTAAACCCGCAATCCTGCGCGTTACGCGCCCCCCCGACGCGCACGGCCGAGGTCACCGCGATCAATTTAACATCTCTAAAACCATCATTCGCCCGAATGATCCGCGCCAGCTCATAGCCGTCCATCTCGGGCATCATAAGATCGCACAGGATCAAGTCGGGCCGCTCCCCTTGGTTCAAAGAATCATCAAGCATTTGCAAGACTTCCTTGGGCGACTCTGAAATTAAAAGAACATCAATGCCCATCGTTTCACAGCATTTCTTAAGAATCTTACGTGCAATCTCATTATCGTCAACAATGACCGCTTTCTTGCCGACCAATTCTCTTCTTGTTAAAGAATAAATCCCTTTCTCACGCAGCGACTGACCTTTTGCA
>DAOWBD010000003.1 GCA_030634235.1 Candidatus Omnitrophota bacterium
CCGTCCATCACATCGACGTGCAGCATATCGACTCCGGCCGCCTCGCCCTTTTTCACCTCTTCGCCTAATTTCGTAAAATCGGCGCAGAGAATACTGGCGCTTACCTGAATATCTTCTGTCATTATTCTCCCTCTAGGTCGTTTTATAAAAAAATATGGTGCGCGGGGAGAGACTTGAACTCTCATGGCCTTGCGGCCACTACCCCCTCAAAGTAGCGCGTCTACCAATTTCGCCACCCGCGCAATAAAGAACAAACTATTTGTGATGATCCAGCGCTGCCGCTATAAAATCCCTGAACAAAGGATGCGCCCGGTCCGGTTTCGACTTGAACTCGGGATGAAACTGGCAAGCCACGAACCAGGGATGATTTTTCAGTTCAATAACCTCGACCAAGCCCTTGCGGACGTTCATCCCTACAAAGAGCATCCCTTTTTTCTCAAAAGGTTTTTTATAATCATTGTTGAACTCGTACCGGTGCCGATGCCTCTCAGAGACGCTCTCTTTCTTATACGCCTCAAAGCTCAACGAACGTTTCGAGAGCTTGCAGGGGTAAGCGCCTAAACGCATAGACGCACCTAAATTTTTAACACGCTTTTGCTCTTCTAACAAGGCAATAACCGGATTTTTGACCTGCTTGTCAAACTCCGTCGAATTAACACTCTTTAGGCCGCAAACGTTTCTCGCGAATTCGATCGTCGCCACATGCATTCCCAAACAAATACCAAAGAACGGGATCTTATTCTCCCTCGCGTATTGAACAGCCTTAATCTTCCCTTCAATGCCGCGATCCCCGAACCCTCCGGGAATAAGAATGCCGTCGGCACCCTCAAGCTGTTTATCGATCTTCCCCTTCTCCAGATTCTCGGAATCGACCCGGAGAATATGGACCTTAGCATTATTCGCGATCCCGCCGTGAACCAAGGCCTCGTAGATCGACTTGTACGCGTCCTGAAGAGCGATATATTTTCCGACAACACAGATCTTCACATCCTTTTGCGGATGCCTAAGCCGTTCAACAACCAGGTCTCTCCAGCTCTTCAGATCCTTATCTTCCCTTTTGACATTCAGCTTCTTTAAGATCAGGTCATCCAGGCCTTCCTTCTTGAAAGAAAGCGGGACCTCATAGATATGCTTAACATCAGCAGCTTCAATGACCGCTTCGCGATCCACGTTGCAGAAAAGAGAGATCTTATCGCGCTGTTCCTTAGTGATGTGTTTCTCCGTACGGCACAGTAGAATGTCCGGGGCAATCCCGATCTCCCGAAGCCGTCCGACGCTATGCTGCGTCGGTTTTGTTTTCTGTTCCCCTGCGGACTTGATATATGGAAGAAGCGTGACATGAATGTTTAAGGCATAGTGCTCTCCGAGTTCCCACCGCATTTGGCGGATCGCCTCCAAGAACGGCAAGCTCTCAATGTCACCGACGGTCCCGCCAATCTCAACGATCGTCACATCAACCCCTTTATCGCGGGAGACTTTCTTAATGCCCCGTTTGATCTCATCGGTAATATGCGGAATGATCTGCACCGTCTTTCCTAAATAATCTCCACGGCGTTCTTTTGTAATGACATTAAAATAAACCTTTCCCGTCGTGATATTGCTGTCTTTCGTAATGTGGGCATTGGTAAATCTCTCATAGTGCCCCAGATCCAGGTCGGCCTCCGCCCCATCGTCGGTCACATAAACCTCCCCGTGCTGAAACGGGCTCATCGTGCCGGGGTCCACATTAATATATGGATCGCATTTAATAAGCGTCACCGTCAGGCCTCTCGCTTCCAGCAGCTTTCCGATCGAAGCCGCCGCGATCCCCTTGCCTAAACTCGAAACAACTCCTCCTGTAACAAAAATAAATTTTTCCATGTCTATTGAACCCCTTCTAAAAGGTATTTACTTTTATTCTTTGGCACCTCGACCGGATAATTCCCCGTAAAACAAGCGTCACAATAGTCTTTAGAATCTTTCATGACCGAAAGCATTCCCTCAAGACTTAAATATTCCAATGTGTCGACTTTAATGAAATCCGCTATTTCTTTTACTGATCTCGCCGATGCGACCAACTCCTGCTTGCTCGGAAAATCGATCCCGTAAAAACAGGGCGATTTGATCGGCGGGCAGCTAATACGCATGTGAATCTCTTTGGCCCCGGCTTTTCGTAAGTCTTCAACGCGCCCTCTCGACGTCGTCCCACGAACGATCGAATCCTCGACGACAACGATCTTCTTACCTTTAAGCACACTCTTTATGGGATTGAGTTTCACCCTAACCCGGAAATCCCTTAAAAACTGCGAAGGCTGAATAAATGTCCTGCCGATGTAGTGATTGCGGATAATGCCGACTTCAAGAGGAAGGCCGAGTTCCTGGGAATATCCGACTGCCGCGTAATTCCCGGAGTCAGGAATGGACATCGCGAAATCCGCCTTGACCGGATGTTCCTTGGCCAATTGGATCCCGAGCCCCTTGCGCACCTGATAAATGTTCTCTCCAAAAATATTACTATCAGGCCTCGCAAAATAAATATTTTCGAAAATGCAATGCGCCTTCTTCGCCTTTTCCCTTCCGGGAAGATAAGCTGATTCTATTTTACTGTCCTTGATAAAAACAACCTCTCCCGGTTCGATCTCGCGGATAAACTCGGCGTGGATCAGGTCTAACGCGCAGCTTTCGCTCGCGAGAATATAACTGTCGTCGATCTTCCCGAGACAGAGAGGCCTAAACCCTTGGGGATCGCGCGCGCCGACGAGAACGTCTTCGACGAGAAACACCAGAGAAAAAGCGCCCTGAAGCTGCGCTAACACATCAACAAACCATTTTTTCATATCCCCGTTGCGTGTCTTCGCCAGCAGGTGAACGATGATTTCCGAATCCATCGAGGTCTGAAAGATCGACCCTTCGTCCTCAAGTTTTTGATAGAGCTCTTCGGTATTGGTCAGGTTACCGTTATGGGAAACCGCGATCGGGCAGTTCCTGTGCGTCACAAGAAACGGCTGGATATTCTTATAGTTGCTCGATCCCGTTGTCGAATAACGGGAATGACCAATCGCCGTCTTGCCCTTAAGGCTTTTGAGAGACGCCTCCTCAAAGGCATCCGCGACAAGTCCCGGGTTCTTTGTAATATGGATGTCTTGCCCGTCGTAGGAAGCAATGCCTGCCGCTTCTTCCCCCCGATGCTGCAGGGCATACAGTCCTAGAAAGGCGATATTTGCCGCTTCCTCGTGATTAGAAACTCCTATGATGCCGCACATTCAACGCTCCTTCCGGCTATATATCTTTCTTGTAAAGAACAGACACTGAAATTCTTGGCCTTCATCGCTTCGATTCCATTGACGGCCTCGCGCGCCCCTTGCAATGTCGTAATACAGGGAACATTGTGCAATATTGCCGCCGCTCGGATCGAGCGCATGTCGTACTGGCTGCCTTCCCCCGATGGGGTATTGATGATCATCGCGATCTTATTCTCCCTGATCAGCGTCATAAGGTTTAACATGTCGCCCTTCCCCTGATCATAGCGCCCCACTTCCTCCGTATTGACACCGTGTGTCCGAAGGACTTTCGCCGTTCCCCTCGTCGCGGCTAAAGAAAAAACCATGTCCTGCAGCTTCTTCGCAATAAAAACGATCTCGCGTTTATCCTCATCCCTGACACTGATAAAAACTTTTCCTTCGACCGGAAGCTGCTGGTTGGCACTCATCTGCGACTTGGCAAAAGCCTCGCCGACCGTCGGTCCGATCCCCATGACCTCCCCCGTTGATTTCATCTCCGGCCCCAGAACAATGTCCACACCGGAAAATTTAGAGAAAGGCAAGACAGACTCCTTGATCGAAATATGCTTCAAATTCTTTATGATATCATAGGAAAGATTAAATTCCTTTAATGCCTTGCCGGCCATGACCTGGGCAGCGATCTTAGCAAGAGGGATCCCCGTCGCTTTGCTGACAAACGGCGCGGTGCGCGAGGCCCTCGGGTTGACCTCCAGAATATAGATCTTCGACCCCCGGATAGCAAATTGTATGTTGAGCAACCCGATAACGCCTAAAGCCTTCGCGATCCGGCACGTGTCTTTCTTGATCTGCTCGATGATCGTTTCGCTGATCGTCGGCGGCGGCAGGACGCAGGCCGAATCACCCGAGTGGATCCCGGCATTCTCGATATGCTCCATGATCCCGGCAACAAAAGTATCTTTACCGTCTGATATGGCATCGACGTCGACCTCGATCGCGTCGTTAATAAATTTATCGATCAAGATCGGCTTGCCTCGCGAGACATCTTTCGCTTCTTCGATAAAATCTAAAAGGCTTGCCTGGTCGTAAACAATCTTCATCGCCCGCCCGCCGAGAACATACGACGGCCGCGCTAAAACCGGATACCCTATCTTCTCCGCGATCTTCACAGCCTCTTTCGTCGTTATGGCCGAGCCATTAGCTGGTTGAACGAGTTTCAATTTCGTAACGAGCTTCGAGAACTTCTCGCGGTTCTCCGCCAGTTCAATGGAAGATACTTGGGTCCCGATAATAGGAACCCCCGCTTCATCAAGACGGTGCGCGAGATTCAGCGGTGTCTGCCCGCCGAACTGGACGATCACTCCGTCGGGCTTTTCGATATCAACGATGTTCATCACATCTTCAAAGGTCAGCGGCTCAAAGTACAGGCGGTCGGAAATGTCATAATCCGTCGACACCGTCTCGGGATTCGAATTGACAATGATCGTGTCATAGCCCATTTCCTTTAGAGCGAACGACGCGTGGCAACAGCAATAGTCGAACTCTATTCCCTGTCCGATACGGTTGGGGCCGCCGCCTAAGATCATGATCTTCTTCTTTGGAGACCCGTTCTTTTCGGTCAACTTTTCGATCTGCAAAACAGCTTCGTCTTCCGACTCATAGGTCGAATAAAAATACGGTGTATACGCTTCAAATTCAGCCGCGCACGTATCGACGAGCTTAAAGGTCGCGATAATATTTTTCTTTTTGCGCAGGGCGCGCACCTTGACTTCGGTCGTCCCCATGATTTGCGCTAACTGGGCATCGCTAAAGCCGTATTCCTTGGCTTTACGTAATAGCTCACCGGGGATCTTTTTCTTCTTGGCGAACACTTCAACAAGCTGATTCTCAAGATCAATGATCTGCGCGATATGAGCAAGGAACCATATATCAATTTTTGTCATCTGCGCAATGCGTTCGACCGGCCAGCCTTTCTGCATCGCATATTTAATATAGAAAATCCGCGAAGCGTTGGGCTCTTCCAGGCGCCACTTGATCTTCTCGTCGGGGATTTCCGCGTAATTCAGTTTATTATCCAGGCCCTTATGTCCGATCTCAAGGCCGCGCAAACCTTTTTGAAGAGCCTCCTTAAAGGTTCGTCCGATCGCCATCGTTTCCCCGACCGATTTCATCTGGATACCTAGAATATCCTTCGCCTCAGGGAATTTCTCGAACGTAAAGCGGGGGATCTTCACCACGCAATAATCGATCGTGGGCTCAAAGGAAGCCGGGGTTTCCTTGGTAATGTCGTTTTCGATCTCATCGAGCGAATACCCGACGGCTAATTTCGCCGCAAACTTTGCAATAGGAAAACCCGTTGCCTTACTCGCTAAAGCGGAACTGCGTGAAACGCGCGGGTTCATTTCAATAACGATCATCTTCCCGTCGACAGGGTTGACGGCAAATTGTATGTTCGACCCTCCCGTCTCGACGCCGATCTCGCGAATGATCGCAAGGGAAGCATCGCGCATGGCTTGATATTCGCGGTCCGTCAGCGTTTGTGCCGGAGCTACCGTAATACTGTCGCCGGTATGCACGCCCATAGCGTCTAAATTCTCGATCGAACAGACAATGACGACATTGTCCTTATGGTCGCGCATGACCTCAAGTTCATATTCTTTCCAGCCGATGATCGATTCCTCGATGATGACCTCATTGATCATGCTGCTTTCAATGCCTAAGGCCGCCACGCGCTCAAGTTCTTCCATATTATGCGCAACCCCGCCTCCGGTCCCGCCAAGCGTAAAACTCGGGCGGATAATGAGCGGAAAGCCGATCTTTTCCGACGCCGCTCTCGCCTCATCAAGATTGTAGGCAAACATACTCTCGGGAACTTCCAATCCAAGCTTTAAGATCGCCTTTTTAAAACATTCGCGATCTTCAGCCTTTTTGATCACATCATAATTCGCGCCAAGCATCTTGACATTATATTTCTCTAAAACACCGTTTTCACAGAGCTTCATCGCGATATTCAGAGCCGTCTGCCCGCCCAGCGTCGGAAGGATCGCGCACGGCCGTTCCTTCTCGATAATGTATTCGATAAACTCCGGCGTAAGCGGCTCGATATACGTATGATCGGAGAATTCCGGATCCGTCATGATCGTTGCCGGATTAGAATTCGCCAGAACAAGCTCATAGCCTTCCTCTTTCAGGGCCTTGCAGGCTTGCGTCCCTGAATAGTCGAACTCGCAGCCTTGGCCGATCACGATCGGCCCGGCACCGAGAAGGAGGATTTTTTTGATGTCATCGCGTCGCGGCATAAGTTTATTTCTTTTTATGTTTTTCCATCATTTCAATAAAGTAATTAAATAAATACTGCGCGTCATGCGGGCCCGGCGCAGCCTCCGGATGATGCTGGAACGAGAACACCGGCCATTTCTTGTGCCGTATCCCTTCAAGCGTTTGGTCGTTAAGGTTCATGTTGACGATCTCAATGTCGTCTTTGCTCAGGCTCTCGACGTCAACACAGAACCCATGGTTCTGCGAGGTAATGCCTATGCGCCCATTGATCAGATCTTTGGTCGGATGGTTCGCCCCGTGATGGCCGAATTTCATTTTATATGTTTTCCCGCCGAGGGCTAAGCCGAGAATTTGATGCCCCAGGCAAATACCGAAAACAGGGATCTTGCCGAAGAATTGTTTGACCGTTTCGGCAACGTACGGCACTCCGGCCGGATCGCCGGGGCCGTTGGAGATGAAAAGCCCGTCGGGGTTAATCGCCTTGATCTCTTCGGCAGAGGCCTTCGCGGGAAAAACATGCACCTGACATCCCAAACGCGCCAAGATTCGAAGAATATTAAATTTGATCCCGCAGTCGATCGCCGCGATCTTGTATTTTACGGTTTTTGCCTCGCTGTCCTTCCAGGTATATTTTTCCTCTGTGGTCACTTGAGAAACCCAATCGCTCCCCTCCATGGAAGGAACCTGCTCAAGCTTTTTGGACAGGCTCGCCGGGTCAAAATCCTCCGTCGAGATAATCGCCTTCATCGCCCCCTGAAGCCGCAGATGCCGCGTCAGCGCGCGCGTGTCGATCCCTTCGATCGCAATAATGTTATTGGTATTAAGACAATCGATCAGGCCTTGCGTGGCCCGGTAATTGGAATGGGTCCGGCAGAATTCTTTAACGACAAATCCCTTAACATGGATCTTTGTCGATTCAACATCCTCTTCATTAACGCCGTAGTTGCCGATCAGAGGATAGGTCATCGTCACAATCTGCCCGGCATAAGAAGGATCGGTCAAGACCTCCTGATAGCCCGTCATTGCCGTATTAAAGACAATTTCACCTGCAGACTCTCCGTGTGTGGACAGCGATTGACCTACAAAACTGACCCCGTCCTCTAAATATAAAATCGCTTTATTCATGTAAATACAACAAAAATGTTCTGAGGAAATTTAGGCTGGACTGCCCTTGAGCAGCCTGGATAACTATATCATCAAGCCCTTTTTTGTCAAGAAAATTCATCCCTTCACCTGCGATATTTTCTGTAGTTTTAAGGAACTTTCCGTCTAACCTCTATTAGGTCATAAATTGGGCATTATTGAGTTCGGAAAGTCTTACTTTGTGACCTACTAGAGTATAAAAGAAAGCGTTTTCCGGGAAAATTGCACTTTCGTTTTTAAAAAAATATTTTTGTCACTATTTAACCTTCCTGGTAGCAACACGTTACATCATCTACTAATTTGCCCACCTCCCTTGCCGTACTAATGAAATGTGTTATCTTTTTTTTGGAGACACTTATGAGAAAAAGAAGCTTCCTTTTCCTGATTTTTTTAGCTCCCGCCATCCTTCTTAATCAAGGAAAAATTCACGCGAATCCGTCTCAATTTGTTTATTTGCGTCCGTCAGAAACGGTCATTCAAAAGGGTAACGCCTCGTGGTATTCACAACAATCACCCGGTATTAACCGGCACACGGCGAATAATGAAGTTTTTGACGATAGCGCCCTGACCGCGGCCATGTGGGAGGTTCCGTTTAACCAACTGGTCAAGGTGACCAACTTGGCAAACGGGAAATCTGTCGTCGTTCGCGTTAACGACCGCGGGCCGCACAAACGTTTTGTCGTAAGTGGCCGCATCATTGACTTGAGCAAACAAGCCTTCTCAACGATCGCGTCTCTCGAAAGAGGTTTGATCCGCATCAAATTAGAAATTTTATAATTTTTCTTCCGACAACATGTATGTCCGAATTAAAAAGTATTTATTGACGGTAAAACTATTTCGAGATATAAAACTGTAAATCAATCTGTCATTCCCGTCCCGTATATTTGTCATTCCCGCGAAAGCGGGAATCCAAATTACGGGATAAACTCCATCGGGAATCTAGAACTTTTGTCGTCGTGGATCCCCGCTTTCGCGGGGATGACAGTATGTTGCAATGGCTAATTTGGACAGTAATGATATTAAAAGGCTAATATTTGTTAAATGTGTTTCTATCGCGATAGGAACTTATCAACTATGAAACAAAAAATCATTGTTTCCCTAATGGCCATGGGCTGTTTGTTGTTCAGTTTCATGTCTCCTGAGGCCCGCGCGAATATTATTATAAAGGTACGCGCGCTCAATCCTCTTGAGAGCGAAGAAAGCGCGTCCATTTCCTATCCCCTTCCGGAAGAGATCTCACCCAGCGACATTATCACTAAGAACATTACCTTCAGCCTGCCTAATGAAGAGGGGGAGGAGAAGAAAAATACATTCAATATCGAGTATGTTCAGGACGAAGGGCGCTATTTCATCATTGATGAGATTATGCTTGGGCCCAGGGAAATCGTGACCCTCGAGGTTCATGTTCGGGATATATGGATGATTTCTCCGGAGCGCCTTAGCAACATAAGGCAGACGGCTGAAGATCTGATCGCTCAGGCTGAGGCGGCTAACGAGCCTCCTCCCGACGACGGAGGGCAAGAGGATCCTCCGGTTGAGGTTGTTGCCAATGAAACGGTCACCGCCCTGAAGGAGGAGATCTTCAAACAGTTTGACGAGATCGTGGTCCGGCAGGAGAAGAGCTCCGTTTTGAAAGTGGGTGTCGAGAAACACATGGAGGCCTATTACGAGAATATGGAGGCATTAGTCCAGCTTGAGGGAGATGTTGAGATGCTGCGGTATATGTTGGAGCCGGAAGAAGAGGATGGCGATACGCAGGAAGAATTTCCGGAGGAAGCCGCATTAATGGATGACGAGATCCTTCTTTCTGATTCCGTGGATCTGACTTTAGAGGACGGGGGGCCGGAGCCGGAAAGTAACATTGCCGAATGATATGCGATGGATTATACGAACAATACAGCTTTGTTTATGCGGGTTCATGCTCTTGGGGGCGACATCCAGTCACGCAAGTGTCATCCTGAAGATCTCTACCAGTAACCCTTCTTCTTTTGAAGCTCAGGACATTCCTGTAAAATCTTATTTGCCGAAAGGAATACGGCCGGAGGACGTGATCAATGCCGACGGCCTTGAGATCGGCTACGATGTCAAAAGGGATCAGTGTTACGTTCACAAAAGCTTGACGCTGGGAGCGATGGCTTCGGTGGCTTTTAATATTGAGATCGAAGACATCTGGCTTGTTGATACGGAAGAGATCGCTGTCTTGGGCAACAGGACCGATGCCCTGGTCAGCGACCTGAGAGAGTCGCAGTACTCCGAGGTCGCCGTTGAAATACAGGAAAATATCCGGCGAAAGATCGACGACATTCTTGACCGACAGGAAGATGCACTGGTTTTTAAGGTCGGGCCGACCCGACATATCGCTGCCTATGATACTAACAAAGAAGCTGTTGCGGCGGTGAAAGGCAGCATGGGTGATCTCGAGCGGTTTGCTTCCGTAGCCGCCGGAGAGAAAGAGTTGGGCCAGGGTTTCGACCAGACGCGCGCCGCAAAGCGCCTGCAGGCGCAGCGGGTCAAGAACCAGATTCTGAATTTCGGCGATCCCGATAATCAAGCTAGCTGTCTCGTTGAGGAGTCGCTTGAAGTCGAGAGAGAATCGATTATTCTCGAGTCGCCGGAAACTGTCTTGATGAAGATCCAGTTTGAGAACCCGTCGATGACGAAACGCCAGATCGTTCCTCTGCGTTATTCTTTGGCCAAAGAGGTTTACGCGAGCGATGTGATCGACTCCGAAGGCTTGAAGGTTGGCTTTGATTTCGGCAAGGGCCTCTATTACGTTTATAATGACAGTGTCACTTTAGAACCGGGCGAGACCAAGGAATTTAACGTTACGCTCAACAATAAATGGGCGGTCGATAAATCCAGATTATACGGCCTTAAGGTTTATCTTGAGACCCTGACGAGGGTGGCGGAAGACACCCCGGGGCTTGAAACCGCGCAGGAATTCGGCCGGCAGACGCTTAACAGTATTTATATTCTGCTTCGGCAGGCTGATCCGACCGAGTTGACGGAAAACTATGTTGTTTCTTACAGGAATAACCAGGTAGAGGTCGAGGACCTTCGTCAGTCTGTTGGGAGGATGGAAGATTTTCTTGTTGAGAAGAAGGTTGCGCCTGAGATGGAGGTCCTGGAACAGGAACTTCTTTGCCTGGATTCTAAAACGATGGAGAAGGGCTCAAAGGATTCGCTGGGGTTGTCCGGTATTTTGAACACGCGGCGCATCAGGTTGCTGGCCGGCACGATCTTCAGGGGCAAGAGTCTCTCGACGGCGGACACATGGAAGATCATTCACTACATTATCATCTTCCTGGGCGTGCTCAGTGGTGTCTTTTACTTTGTTAACATCCGCCAGCAGAAAAGCACGATGTTCGATTCGCTGACGGGCGCGTTCGCAAGAGGATACGCGCTTGACCGCTTCCGTGAGGAGCTGAAGATCGCCAAAGGCGGCGACAACAAATGTTCGCTTTTGGTCATGGATATCGATAAGTTTAAGGGGATCAACGATACCCATGGTCACGCCGTCGGTGACTCGGTCCTCAGAGAGTTTGTTATTGCCATCCGTAAAGGGGTTCGCGCGACCGATCTTGTCGGGAGGTTCGGTGGTGACGAGTTTGTCATTATCTTACCGACGGGGGAGAAGGATAAGGCTTTGAAGATTGCTGAGAGTATCGCGAGGATCGTCGAAGGGACCGCGATCCGGGTGAACCCGCAGTTGATCTTGAGCGTTACGGCGAGTATCGGGGTTGCCACGTTCCCCGATGACAGTACGACGGCTGAGGACTTGTTCGACAAGGCTGACCAGGCTCTGTACCAGGTCAAAAAACGCGGCGGTAACGGTGCAGAACCGTTCGGGGGAAATGTTTAACGTTTTTTTCTTTATACTCTTATGATCGAAGTCGAAATCATGAATCAGGCGCAGGTTATGTTCAGTGGTGTCGCGAAAAACGTCATCCTGCCGGGGGACTATGGCGAGTTTGAGCTGTTGCCTTTTCATTGGCCGATTGTCAGCCTTTTGACGAAAGGCGAGATCATTATCGATGAAATGGGGTTCCCTATTTCCAGGGGGATCGCGAGATTTTCCAATGAAAAATTAATCGCGCTGGTGGAGCTGTAATATGGAAGATTTTGTCCTGCTTGCTGTTATGTTCATGACCATTGCGGGTCCGTCTGTTGTTATCGCGGCGATCGGATTTGCTTCCATTCGGGCGTTAGGGCGCAATCCGTCGGCATCGCCGAAGATCCTGCCGGCGATGATCATTTCTCTTGTGTTCGCTGAGGCGGTTTCGATCATAGGCCTTTTGGTGTTCTTTTATGTGGCGGGCAAATAAATCAAGGAGGTTTTATTGATCTTCCAAGCGATCTTTCTTCAAGTCCTTTTTTTCTGCGGGCTTGTTCTGGTGTTGCGCAAGATCCTGATCACATCGTCTTATAATGAGACGAAAAGGCTGCAGCAGCTCAACGAGGAGAATTCCAATAAGGCCCAGGAGCTGTCCGCGAGGCTCGCCGACGCCGAGAATGAGTATCGTGAGAAAATGCGCCAGGCCGACGAGGAGATCCGGATCCTGAAGGCGAAGGCGAAGAAAGAGATTGAAGGCATTAAAGAGGCGATCATCGCGAAGGGCAAGGCGGAAGGCGACCGCATTGTCACGCAGGCTTTAAACGCGCGCGATGAGATCCGGGCAGAGATCGAGGAGCAGCTGCACGAGCGCGTCGTTGAGTTTTCGCACAGGATCTTCCGGAAGGTTCTTAGCGTGCAAGAACAGAAACTCGTTCATGAAGGGTTGCTCGAAGGCGTCTTTCGCGAGCTCGAAGAGATCGAGCAGGACCGCCTGCAGGGGGTCAATGTCGACGAAGGGGCCGTGGAGGTGAAGACGCCCCATCCGATGACGGCGGGGCAGAAAACGAAGCTCGAGGAGATCCTGTCGTCGAAATTCAACAAAAAGATCGTCACGGAAGAAGCGGTGGAAGAAGATATCATTGCCGGGATTGTCATTACCCTGGGCAGTTTTATCATTGATGGAAGCTTATTCGAGAGATTTAAAAAAGCCGCGCAAAACACGAAATAGAGTATAGATAGCCGCTAATGGAAAAACTCCAGATCCGCGAAGTCGGAAAGATCAAAGAGGTCAAAAAAAGCATTGCCAAGATCGTCGGTCTTACTCAGTGCATGATCGGGCAATTGCTAGAGATCACGCCGAACACGAAGGGCATCATCATGGGCTTCGTCGAGGGGGAGATCATTGTTTTTCTTCTCGGAAGGGTCGAGGAGGCCAGGGTGGGCCTGACCGTTATGAGCGACATGAGGCCCTTTACGATCCCCGTTGGGGAAGGGTTTATCGGCCGGGTTGTTGACGCCTTAGCCGAACCGATCGATGGGAAATGCGCGGATGTCGCCTCTTCCAAGCGTGTCGCGGAATATCTTGATATGAAAGACGCCTCGACGGAAAGGCCGACGGCATCGAAAACGCGGTATCCCGTTTTCCGATCCGCGCCGGGCGTTCTAGAGCGCGTTCCGATCGAGGATGCTCTCGAAACGGGCACCCTGCTCATTGACTCGATGATCCCGATCGGCAAGGGTCAGAGGGAGTTGATCGTCGGCGACCGCCTGACCGGAAAAACGACAATCGGCGTTGACACGATATTGAACCAAAAGGGAAAGAACATTATCTGCATCTATTGCTGCATCGGGCGGTCGTATACTTCGATCCAGAAGGTTGTCGAAACGCTCAAGGTCAGCGGCGCGCTTGAATATACCATCGTCGTCGTCGCGCATGCGGCGAGCTCCAGCGGCGAGCAGTACCTGTGCCCTTATACGGCCGCGACGCTGGGCGAATATTTCATGGACCGGGGAAAAGATGTGTTCGTCGTCTTCGACGACATGACCAAGCACGCGTGGGCCTACCGCCAGCTGTCTCTTCTTCTGGAGCGCCCGCCCGGACGCAATGCCTATCCCGGGGATATTTTTTATATTCATTCGCAGTTAATGGAGCGCGCCGGCAAGTACAGTCCTGAATTCCAGGGTGGGACGATGACCTTTTTCCCGATTGTCGACACGATCCAGGGGGACGTGACCGGCTACATCCCGTCGAATTTGGTTTCCATGACCGACGGGCAGATCTATCTGAACACCTCGCTGTTCAACAGCGGGATTCGCCCGGCTGTTGACATAGGGCTTTCCGTATCTCGTATCGGTAATAAAGTGCAGTGTCCGGCGATCAAGGAATTGAGCAGCACGCTGCGCCTGGAATATCTCCGGTATAATGAGCTGGTGAAGATCACGCGGTTCAAGACGAATGTCTCGGCGGAAGTGAACCAGCGCCTCCGGCGGGGCGAGGTGCTCACGCAATTGTTCAGCCAGGAGAATAATCATCCGTATTCCCTGGCGCAGCAGGTCGTCTTGCTTTATGCCTTGCAACGCAAGGTGCTCAGCGCCCTGATCAGCGGGGAAGTGGAGATTTTCAAGGAAAACATTTTTGAATTCATAGAAGATACCGCGCCGGACCTTATCGAGGAGATCACAAAAGATAAGGACCTGACGCCTTCGATCAGAAAGCGGCTCGACGAAACTTTTGTGGCTTTTTTCAGAAAAAGGGATAAAAATATTTAAATGAAGACCGTTCAACGGCTGAAAGAGGAGTTAGAACTCAATGGGGATCTGACCGAGCTCATGGATGTTCTTAAAGGCATCGCGGTTTCCGAATTCTGGGCGCTGTCCAAGAAAATGGGGCGGTTCACGCGGTTCATGCGGGCCTTTGAAGGATTTTTCCAGATGATCGATTTCAGCACTTCGGAACATCCGTTCACCAAAGAACGCGGCGCCTTGGGGATCATCATGGTAACGTCGAATGAAGGTTTCATGGGCGGCCTGAACTCGCGCGTGATCAATACGGCCCTGTCGTACAGGGGCTCCGAGAACGCCGAGCTGATGATCGTCGGCGAGCAGGGAGCGATCTACCTTGAGTCGCTCGGGCGGAGGTTCGTTGGTTTTCCCGGCGTTATTACGGGGGAATGTTTCGAAGCGGCGCAGAGTTTGAGAGATTATATCATGACCGAAGGCCGCGCCGGTAAGTTTGGGAAACTTGTTCTTTTTTATCCCAGGCCGCTTTCGGTCATGGCCCAGAAGGTCGAGGTGTTAACGATTTTGCCTTGCGTCAAATTATTCGAAAGAAAGCCCGTGGAGACGGTGAAAAATGTAAATCCGATCATCGAGTCGTCCATCGATGATATGGTTGAATACCTTGTCGAGACATGGGTCGTCCAGAAACTCTTCGAGGTCTTTGAGGACAGTAAGCTGGCAGAATTCTCAGCGAGGACGGTGCATTTGGAGGAAAGTTACCAGATTCTTCTCGACCAGGGTAAGGGGATCCGCTATCAGTATTTCCGCGGGCACCATGAGCTCGTCGACGCGGGAATGCGGGATATTTATTCGGCGCAGATCGTGCGGAAGAAGGCAAGAAGGAAAGGGCTTAGAGGGGGAGACGCATGAGTCTTGGAAGGATCATATCCGTTGAGGGCCCGATTGTCGATGTCGTTTTTAAGAGCGAAAAAGACGTCCCGAACCTTTACGAGGCCGTTGAGACCGAGTGCTTCGGGGGCCATAAACTTGTTTTAGAGGTTGTCGAACATCTTGCGAACATGGTCGTGCGCTGCGTGGCTTTAGGGTCGACGCTGAACTTGCAATATAATGCGGTCGCGAACTCCTGCGGGGATGTGATTCGCATTCCCGTCGGGGAGGAGATGTTCGGCCGGATCGTCAACGCGATTGGCGAGCCGATCGACCGAAAGGGGAAGATCACGACTGAGCATCAAGCTCCAATCCGCCGGAGCATCTCGAGTATCCGGCTTAATCCCGACCGGATCTTAGGAGTGGAGTCGGAGATCCTTGAGTCTGGCATTAAGATAGTTGATTTTCTTTTTCCCTTGGTCAAGGGAAGTAAGACCGGGATCCTTGGGGGGGCCGCGCTCGGCAAAAGTATCCTGATCCTCGAGATGATCCACAATGTCGTCGAGAAACATGAAGGGGCTTGCGTGTTCACCGGGGTGGGCGAGCGTATCCGTGAGGGGAACGAGCTGTATTATGAATTTGTCAAGCAGGGGATCATCGATAAGGTCATGATGGCGTTCGGCCAGATGGACGAGCCGCCGGGCGCGCGCTTTGAGATCGCGATGACGGGCGTGACCTTAGCTGAATACCTTCAGGACCAGAATAAGGATGTGCTTTTCTTCATGGACAATGTTTACCGGTTCGTCCAGTCGGGCGCCGAGATCTCGACGCTGCTCGGACGCGTCCCGTCGGAGACCGGATATCAGTCGACATTAGCGTCGGAGGTCAGCGACTTTCAGGAAAGGATCCGCTCGCGCGAAGGAGGTTCGATCACGGCGATTGAAGCGGTCTACGTTCCCGCGGATGACTTGACGGACCCCGCGGTCGTTACGATCTTCAGCTACCTGGATTCGATCCTGGTTCTGTCGCGCGAAAAGGTTCAGCTCGGGCTGTACCCGGCTATTGACCCGCTGGTCTCCTCGAGTAGTAATTTGGATGCCGCGGTCGTCGGGCGGGCGCATTTTAGTGCCGCGCAGGAATGTTTGAAAATCCTCACGAAATACGAGGAACTGCGCCGCGTCGTCATGATCATCGGTATTGAGGAGTTGTCCAAAGCGGACCGGACGCTTTATGACCGCGCGAAAAAACTATTGAATTTTTTGACCCAGCCGTTTTATGTTGCGGAAGCCTACACCGGGAAACGGGGGGAGTATGTGTCTTTGAAGGATACGATTTCAGGATGTGAAAAGATCATTAACGGTCGGGCGGATCGGATGCCGGAGGAAAGTTTGTATCTGATCGGAAGGTTTGAAGACGCTAAATATTAGGAATAGATGAATATTCGGGGAAAAGGAGAGCAGCATGGCATTACGTATCGGTGATATTCTCGTCGAGAAAAAGATCATCACGCCGGAGGAATTAGCCCTGGCGGTCAAGGAGCATCAGAATACCAAGGAGTTCCTGGGCCAGGCGCTGGTCCGACTGAACATGATCACCGAGGAGAAACTGTTGAAGGTTCTGGCCGAGCAGCAGGGGATCAAGTTCCTGGATCTTAAGGAAATGCTGATCAGCGATGATGTGATTTCGAGCGTTCCGGCGAAATTCGCATGGCATTACAAGATCATGCCGATTCGTATCGACGGCAACGTGCTGACGGTGGCGATATCGAACCCGTTTGACATGTGGCCCATTGATGACCTGGAGACGAACCTGGGCTATCGTGTGGAGATCGCCCTGGCGGTCGCGTCGGACATTACCGATGCGATCAGGAAGTATTACGGCGTCGGGGCGGAGACGATCGAGCGTATTCTGGCGGAAGCGCCGCAGGAGGACGGAAAAGACGGGGATGTTGCCTCGCAGGAAAAGATCCAGGATCTCGAGGTCGGCGCCGAAGACGCTTCGGTCGTCAAGCTTGTCAATCAGATCCTGCAGCAGGCGATCAACGACCGCGCGACGGATATTCACCTCGAGCATTACCGCAATGAGCTGATTCTGCGCTACCGCGTCGACGGAGTTCTCTATGACACGCAGGTTTCCGAGAACATCAAATATCTTTACCCGGCGATCGTTTCAAGGATCAAGGTCATGGCTAACTTAAATATCGTCGAGCGCCGGGTCCCGCAGGACGGGCGTGCGAAGGCCAAGATCGGCAATAAAGAATACGAGCTGCGTATCTCCATTATTCCGACGCTGTACGGGGAAAATATCGTTATCCGCGTTCTCTCGACGCTGATGCTGTTGAGCATCAGTGACCTGGGCATGGAGGATAAGGAGCTTGCAATCTTAGAGGGGATCCTGGCGAAGCCTCACGGCATTATCTTTGTGACCGGCCCGACGGGAAGCGGGAAGACGACCACGCTGTATACTTGTTTAAGCAAGCTTAACACGCGCGAGCGCAAGATCATCACGATCGAGGATCCGGTCGAATATGAGCTGCGCGGCGTTTCGCAGATCCAGGTGAACCCGAAGATTGAGCTAACCTTCGCGGCGGCCTTAAGGAGCATTTTGCGCCATGACCCCGATGTGATCATGGTTGGGGAGGTTCGGGATACGGAGACCGCGCAGATCACGATCCAGACGGCCTTGACCGGTCATCTGGTTTTCTCGACGATCCATACCAATACCGCCGCCGGCGCGGCGACGCGGCTGATCGATATGGGCATTGACCCGTTTTTGATCACGTCTTCCGTTGAGGCTTTTATCGCGCAGCGTTTGGTGCGCGTTATCTGTCCGGAGTGTAAAGTGCAGGTGACTAACGAGAAGATCGATATCGGCGAGAAGATCTCCGGGGTCGATATGAGCCAGCCGTTTTATCGCGGGAGCGGCTGCCAGAACTGCAACGACACCGGATACAAAGGGCGGGCGGCTATCTATGAGATCCTGGTTATGTCCGAGCAGATCAGGACGATGGTCCTGGAAAAAGCTTCTTCCGATGCCATCGAGCGCAAGGCGAGGGAACTGGGCATAAAATCTTTGACGCAAAGCGGATGGGAAAAAGTATTTTCCGGAGTTACGACGCCCGAGGAGGTCAGGCGGGTTACGCAGATCGAGGAGTGAGAGAGATGTAAACGTAGGACGTCAGATGTAAGATGTCAGGCGTATGGAAACAATCATTTCGGGGGAGAATAATGCCAAAATTCCATTACAAGGCTAAGAGAGGGCCCGACGAGGTCGTCGAGGGCGATATGATGGCGGAGAATTCGGATCAAGTGGTCGTCAAGCTTGATCAAATGGACCTGATCGCGGTCAGCATTACCGAGGAGCCCGGCGCGGGCGCGCCGGCGCGAAAAGATCAGGGTTCCCGGTCGCAGGGGCCCGCACCGCGTGTCCGGAAGATCAGGGCGAAAGATATCGACGCGTTCACTTGGCAGCTGGCGAGCCTGGTCAAGGCGAGCGTTCCGATCCTCCGATCTCTGACGCTGATCGCCCAGCAAACGGAGAATCATTCGCTTCGGATCGTTGTCGATGATCTCAAGCAGCAAGTCAAAGACGGAAAAACCCTTTCCGAAGGCATGCGGCGCTACCCAAAGATTTTTAATAACCTGTTCTTGAGCATGGTCCAGTCTGGGGAACAGGGCGGCGTTCTCGATGAAGTTCTCTATAAGATTGCTGAACACCGGGAGAAGGAACAGCAAATGCGGCGCAAGATCCAGTCGGCGTTGGCCTATCCGATGGTGATGCTCGTCGTCGGGATTGGCACGGTTTTTGTCATGCTGACTTTCTTCATGCCGAAATTCGTCGGCATTTTTGAAAAGATGAAGCGAGAGCTCCCGCTGCCGACGAAGGCCCTGATCAGCACCAGCAACTTTATGTCCGAGCACTGGATGTGGTTCATCTTCGCGTTCGTTTTTGTCTTCGTGCTGTTCGGGCGGTCGCGACCGGGCGGCAAAAAGAAATTTTTATTTGACCTGATCAAGCTGCACACGCCGCTGATCAAGCAATTCATTCGCGATGCCGAGATCGCTAAATTCTGTCGGACGCTCGGGATGCTTTTGAAGAACGGGCTGCCTGTCTATGAAAGCCTGACCTTGGCGACGAATACGCTTGATAACGAGGCGCTGCGCAAGCAGTTGGAGGTGACCGGAAAAGAGATTGTTAACCAGGGCGCGACGTTGTCGGCAAGCCTCGGGAAGGTGAAGATATTCCCGAATTTTGCGATCAACATGATCGCTGTCGGCGAAGAGGGCGGGAAGCTCGAGGGGGCGTTGAGCGGGGTTGCCGAAGCTTATGAAAAGGAAGTGGAGCAGTCGATCAGCGTCATGACTTCGCTTTTAGAGCCGTTATTGATCCTTGTCATCGGAGGGATCGTCGGATTTATTGTTTTTGCCATGCTGCTGCCGATCTTCGACATCGGGGTCATGGCGAAATAGATTACAAAGCCCCCAAACTGACCCCGGGGGTCAGTTTGGGATAGTTCTGAAGGAACCTTAAACTGACCCCCGGGGTCAGTTTGGGTTCAAGATCAAAGGGGGAGGAATATGAACACACACTATGCATCACGCAATACACAATACGGTTTTACGCTCATCGAGCTGATGATCGTTGTCATTATCATTGCCGCTTTGTCGGCCATGGTTGTGCCGCGGTTGTCGAACCGTTCCGAACAGGCGAAGATCACGGTTGCCGAAGCCGATATCAATTCGAATATTAGCCTGGCTTTAAAATTATATAAGCTGGATAATGGGCGTTACCCGACGACGGCGCAGGGACTCAAGGCGCTTCTTACGAAGCCGTCCTCGACGCCTGCTCCGAGAAACTGGAACGGCCCTTACCTGGAAGGTGAACCTCTGGACCCGTGGAAGGTCGAATATGGGTATAAATCTCCGGGGGCGAGCAATACGACCGGTTACGATCTGTATTCTTTGGGGCCCGACGGCATTGAGGACTCGGCGGATGATATTACGAATTGGAAATAAGCAGCGTATAGAGTATAGCGCAAAGCGTATAGAAAATCCGACGGGTCTAAACGCTATGCGCTATACGCTATATGCTAAAAAAGGATTATCTCTCGTCGAGGTCATGCTGGCTGTTTCAATCCTCGCGTTCGGCATCACCGGCGTCTTAAGGGGATATGCGAGTTCCATAGTGGCGCTTGAAGCCGGGCAATATAATATCGACGCCGTTAATCTGCTTAAAGAGAAAATGGCTGAAGTCGAGATCGTGGTCGGGGAAAAGGAAAGCCTCTCAGCGGAAAGCGAGACCGGGGCCTTTGCGGCCCCTTTTCAGGATTTTTCATGGGAGTGGGAACTCAGCCCGACGGAAGCAGAAGACCTTTACGCGTTGAGCCTGACTGTTTCGAGCGACTTTAACCCGAGGGAATTCTCGGTCACGACATATGTGGCTGATAAGAAAGCGGAAGAAGATGGGGAAGGTGAGGAAGATGGAGAAGAATAAGCGTGTAGGGTGTAGCGGAGAGCGTATAGAAGATCCGAAAGATCTAACCGCTAATCGCTATCCGCTAACTGCTATCCGCTATCCGCTAACTGCTAACTGCTATCCGCTAACTGCTAAATGCTATCCGCTAACTGCTAACTGCTATCCGCTAAATGCTAGCAGTGGGTTCACGCTGATCGAACTGATGGTCTCTACGTCGATCTTAGGGTTCATCGGCTTAGCCATCTTGACGACATTCGGTAGCGGCTTTCATGTCTATGAACGCGTGCAGTCGTATGGCGGCCTTCAGGCGGAGGCCCTTCTTTCCGTCGAGGAGATGAGCCGCGACTTGAACAATATGTTTGCTTTCTCGGGAATAGCGTTTGAGGGCGATGCGCAGAAGATCGCTTTTCCGGCCGTTATCGAGACCGTTGAAACGATCGAAGAAGAAGAGCGGGCCGTCTCGTCGGTCGGTCAGATTGCGTATTATCTCACCGGAGATGATGATCAAAAAATTTTGATGCGCGACGAGTGGAACTATTCCCAAGCGGGCGCCGGGGATAAAAGCAAGGATGATCAAAGCGGGTTTTTCTCTTATGTCAAGGACCTCCAGTTCAGTTACTATTTCTTCGACAAGGAAAACGAGGAATACATCTGGAAGGACTCCTGGTTCGAGGAAGAGGACAAGGGTCTTCCGGCGGCCGTGAAGATCAATCTGACCTATGAGGACCGTGGTCAGGATATCGCGCTTCTGCGGACCGTGTTCCTTGTTTCACCGCAGGTTGTCGAAAATGGTGAAGAGGACGAAGAGGGCGAAGAAGAAGGCGAGAGCGAAGGATATGGAGAAGAAGAATTCGAAGAAGAGGTTTAGCCGGGTCCAAAAGAAAGAGGGCAGTATTCTTATTGCTGTTCTTTGGTCGCTGTTCTTTCTGGCGGCGCTGGCCTTGACCATCAATGTTTTGATCACCTCGCAGCTTGGATTAGCCGCGAAATTGCGCGACCGGATGACGCTGCGGTATCTCGCAAAGGCAGGTATCGCGCGCGCGATTATCGAGATCAGGGCGGATGAGACGGAAGGCTACGATGCGGTCAATGACCCGTGGGGGGCCAATGAAGAGGCTTTTAAAGAGATCGGCCTGACCGATGAGGGATACTTCAGCCTTGAATATCTGCCTCCGTCGAGCGATGAGGACGGAAAGAAGCAATACGGGCTCATTGACGAAGAGAGAAAGCTCAACATTAACCGCGCGTCTGTGGAGGTCTTGAAACAATTCTTTGAGATCGTAGCGAAAGTGTCCTCGCAGGATGCCGTTGATATTGCCGACGCGATCGCGGACTGGCGCGATGAGGATGATGAGCCTTTGGAGAACGGGGCGGAAAGCCCTTATTACGAAGCGTTAGAAAACGGCTACGCTTGTAAAGACGCTCCTTTTGAGATTTTAGAGGAATTGATGTTAGTCAAGGGAATGACGCAGCCGATTTTTGATAAGCTCAAGGACAGGATCACCGTTTACGGCGCGGGGGCGGTGAATATAAACACGGTCGACACGATGGTTTTAGAGGGCCTTGGCCTGGAGAGCGACCTCGCGTGCGAGATCGTTTCTTTTCGTAGCGGCAATGACGGGTTAGTAGGGACGGAGGATGACAATGTTTTTCAGGACACGGAATCCATTCTTGGCTCTTTGTCGTCGGAAATCGGCCTGTCTCCCGCAAACTCCGAGGTGCTTGAGGGCCTGATCAATAGCGGCATCATTGGCGTGCGCTCGGATTATTTTCGCGGATATTCTTTTGGCAGATTCCGGGACGCGGATATGTCGGTGAGGATCGCTTTTGTGATCGACCGCGATGAGAAGATCCGGTATTGGAGGGAAGAGTAGGGGCGTAATGCATTACGCCCTTACGGGATTCTTAAAAAAATATGGCATCTATATTCAAACATTCAAAAAAGACATCGACGGTCGTCGAGATTGGAAACGACTGGCTGAAGATCCTTGAATACAGCCCTTCCTACAGAAGAGGCTGTGTCACGCGCGCGAGTTTTGTGAAACTAGTTCAGATCAAGGAGCCGGTGACCGAAGCGTTGGCGAAGGCCTTCAAGAGCCTGAAGCTAAGCAAAGAAGGCGTGATCGCCTGTATTCCGCGGCATCTTGTGACCGTCAGGATCCTTGAGTTTCCTTCCGTCGATCCCAAAGAGATCAATAACATGGTGACCCTTCAGGTCGGCAAGCAAACGCCTTATTCGCGCGAAGAGATTATCTTTGCCTACCGCCCGATTCACGCGCAGCGCGCAGGCTACACGAAGGTCATGCTTGTCATCGCTCGGCGCAATATCGTTAATGCCCGCGTCGAGGTGCTTCAGAAGGCCGGGATCGATGTCGCGAAAGTCGCGGTCAGTTCGGAAGGCGTTTATAACTGGTTCACCGTTGCTTATGCCGCGGAGTTAAAGGCGAGTGCGGGAGCGACCGTCCTGCTTGATGTCGATTCGAATTATTCCGACTTCATTGTGATCTACAGAGGGCAATTTTATTATACGAGAAATATTCTCATCGGGGCGAATCACCTTCTTGAGGAAGGGGGGAAGTGGAGGGATAAATTCGTTGAAGAGGTCAGCCACTCGATGGAGCTCTACCATAATGAAGAACGCGACATTGAGTTGGACCGGGTTTTTATCAGCGGGGCCGCGAAAAATATTCAGAGCCTTAGCGGCGCCCTTACGGGACAATTGAACTTGCCGGTGACGGTTGCCGAGGCCGTCAACAATATCAAGATACGCGCCAATGTCCGCGCCTTCCGCGATGAGGATTGTGTTTTCGTTTCACCTTCTCCGCTCTTGGGGATGGCCATTAAG
>DAOWBD010000175.1 GCA_030634235.1 Candidatus Omnitrophota bacterium
GCGGGTCGTATCTGTCAGCGGCGTGTGAAGCGAAATATAATCCGCGTTAGCGATCAAACTGTCGAAGCCTTCGGCGCGCTGAACTTCTCTGGATAGCCCCCAGGCCGACTCCACCGAGATGAACGGATCATATCCGATGACATTCATGCCCAGATCGAGAGCGCTGTTGGCCACCATCACGCCGATCTTGCCGAGACCGATCACTCCCAGCGTTTTTCCCGCGATCTCCTGGCCCGCGAAATTCTTTTTGTTCTCCTCGACCAGAGACGGAACATCCGAGCCTTTTCCCTTTAGCGAGCTCACATAAGTGACCCCGGCCGCAATATCCCGCGACGCAAGGAACAACCCGGCAAGCACCAGTTCCTTGACCGCATTGGCATTCGCACCGGGCGTGTTAAAAACGACGACCCCTTTCTCCGCGCATTTCTCGATCGGGATATTATTGACTCCGGCGCCGGCGCGTCCGACGGCCAGCAAAGAATCCGGCAGTTCCATATCATGCATTTTGAAACTTCGAAGAAGTACCGCATCCGGATTAGACACCTCCGTTCCGATCTCATATTGGTCCAATGGAAAGAGGGATAGGCCCTCCGTCGCAATCTTATTCAGTTTCATGATTTTATGCATTTTGATCTCCTTTACTTTTTATTATCTTTCTCAAATTCTTTCATAAACTCAACGAGTGTTTCAATTCCTTTTTTAGGCATCGCGTTATAAATACTCGCGCGCATGCCGCCGACCGTTCGATGTCCTTTAAGCGTCTTGAGTCCGCGCTTCCCGGCCTCTTCAATGAACTTAACGTCGAGTTCCTTGTCTCCCGTCACAAAAGGAACATTCATCAATGACCGGCTCGCCGGCTCGACCGGGCTGCTGAAAAGATCCGACTGATCGACATAATCGTAGAGCATCTTCGCTTTCTCCTGATTATTTTTCTCGACCGCAGCAAGCCCGCCATTTTCCTTGATCCATTCAAAGACCAACCCTGCTATATAAATAGAGTAACATGGCGGCGTATTGTAAAGCGACTTGGCGTCGACATGGACTTTATAATCAAGCAGCGCCGGGACTTTTTCGTCCGCTTTGCCGACAAGGTCTTCACGAATGATGACAAGCGTGACACCGGCAGGCCCGATATTCTTCTGGGCCCCCGCGAAGATCACGCCAAATTTCGAGACATCGACCGGAACCGATAAAATGTTCGACGACATGTCGGCAACGATCGGAACATCTCCGGTATCCGGAATATCCTTATACTCCGTTCCATAGATCGTATTGTTCGTCACAATGTAGAAATAATCCGCGTCTTTGGAAAATGTTGACGGATCCAACTTTGGAATGTTCGTGAAATGATCCTCTTCGGAACTGGCAACAACGCTCACATCCCCGAACTTCTTGGCCTCGACGATCGCCTTTTTTGACCATTGACCCGTGTGCACATAATCCGCCTTCTTATTGTTCGTCATTAAATTCATCGGAATCATGGAAAATTGCATCGATGCCCCTCCTTGAAGGAACAGGACCTTATAATTATCCGGGATCCCCATGATCTCTCTCAATGTGGCTTCCGCCGATTCGATGATCTGAGTGAATTCCTTTCCCCGGTGAGAAAGCTCCATCACGGACATGCCGCTTCCCTTGAAATCAAGCATCTCATCCGCCGCCTTCTTTAAAACCTCCTTTGGTAAAACTGCCGGTCCCGCGCTGAAATTATAAATATCTCCCATGATCCGCTCCCTTCCTTTATTTTTGATCGTTATTTTTTTTCATGATAAAGCGCGCCGCGATGAACCTCAGCGCATTGGTAAAATCCATATCTAAATGAACGATATTCGCCGGAACATTGACCTTCACCGGCGAGAAATTTAGGACGCCTTTTACCCCGGCTTCCGTCAATTGATCGACAACCACCTGGGCGGCCTCTGCCGGAACAGCAATGATCCCCAATTCGATCGACCTCGCCCGGACGATCTCCGCTAAACGGCCAACAGGAAAAACATCAATATTCGTTCGGATTCTTTCAATCTTGTTGACATTGCAATCAAAACCGGCAACGATCTCAAATCCGTCTTCCTGAAAATTTTCATAATCCAGTAACGCTGTTCCCAACCGTCCTAATCCGACAATGCACGCGTTGCGTTTTTGTGTCAGAAGAAATTTCTCCCCTAATTCTTTTTTAAACGTCCTAACCTCATATCCCTTTCGCGTGTATCCCGGTCCTCCTAAAAGGCTGATATCTTTACGAATCGTATGTTCTGTCGCCCCGATCTCCTCCGCCAACTCCCTCGAAGAGACAAAATCAACTCCCTTTTTTTCTAAAGCATCAAGATGCCCAAAGATCTTGCATATTCTTTCGATCGTATTATTCGATAAATCCATAACACCTCCGGATCAATATTCAGTGAATTTATTCAC
>DAOWBD010000044.1 GCA_030634235.1 Candidatus Omnitrophota bacterium
CACGAAAGCACCTTATCGGTATCGCTGTCTTTAAGGAGGAGCGCTGCCAGCTGTTGCGGCAGATCCCGTACGACCGTCTTCATGACGTCGTTTCCGAGATCATCGATTCGCTGAAGAACGCGTGTATGTCCTCAGGCATCGCGCATCTCGACCGGATCCATTTTGCCGGGACGCTCGAGGATAAAATGGAGATCATCGCGAACATTGAGGCCTCATTTCAAGCAAAGATCGAATGCGACCATTCCATTGATATCGTCACGGCGCTTTCCATCGAAAACCAGTACTTTGACATCAATTTCGCCAGGCGTTATACCTTGACGGAATCCGAACGCGTGCACACAATGAGAGCCGCAAAACTCCTGCTGGCCTTGTACTGCCTGTTCGTTGTCCTTTTGGGATCGCAAATATTTTTTAGGTTCCAAAAGCTCAAGAACCTGGACTCATCCTACACAATAACAGATTACAATTACGCCCAAAACTTAAAGAAAGAATTGGATTCCTTTTAATCATGCACGGAAAAATATACCGCTTTATTTTTGTTGAGTCGCGCTTCGAGCCGCTGTTCATGGCCTTTTTCGCGATTGTGCTTTTCTCAGGCCTACAGATCGCCACCGTATTTGTTCTCAACGGACAGGTCAGGGAAGGCGAAATGCGCAAGGCTCTTGTCGTACACGTTCCTGAAATGGAAAGCATTCTTTATCCGAAAGCAACCCGTCCGACAATGATCCCAAACCGGGCCCCGGAGCCTGTCCGGATCGGTAAAAAAGTATACGTCCTTAAAGGGATCAAGGAACATAACAACAGGCCTGCGGTGCTGATCAACGATGATGTTTACCAGGAAGGCGACCTGATCGAGCATTACAGCATCATCAAAATAACGGTCAATTCCGTACTGCTCAAGAGCATTAAAAACGGTGAAATGAAGATCCTGCGTCTCGGCAATTAAAAACAAACGAACCATGCCCAAGCGAACAAATCAATCTAAAAAAATAAAATGGATCCCGAATATCCATTTCGAGGATATCAAATACGAAAAGGTCGGCGGGATCGCGAAGATCACGATCAACCGCCCGAAGGTCCGTAATGCGTTCAGGCCGCTGACCGTCATGGAAATGTCGAAGGCCTTGAATGACGCGCGCGACGACGAGAAGATCGGCGTCGTTATTTTAACCGGCGCGGGGAAGAAGGCTTTTTGTTCCGGCGGGGATCAAACCGTCCGCGGCGACGACGGTTACAGAGACCATACCGGAAAGCACCGGCTCAATGTCCTTGATTTTCAGCGCCAGATCCGCACGTGCCCGAAACCCGTCATTGCCATGGTTTCCGGATATGCCGTCGGCGGCGGTCACATCCTTCAATTAATGTGCGACCTGACCATTGCGGCCGACAATGCCGTTTTTGGACAAACCGGCCCTAAAGTCGGATCGTTCGACGGCGGCTACGGCGCAAGCTACATGGCCCGGATCGTCGGCCAGAAAAAAGCGCGCGAGATCTGGTTCCTGTGCCGTTTCTACACGGCCAAAGAGGCGCTCGAAATGGGACTGATCAACAAAGTCGTTACTTATGCCCGGTTGGAATCCGAGACCGTCCAGTGGTGCCGGGAGATCCTATCCAATTCCTCGATGGCCATACGCTGCCTTAAAGCCGCGCTCAATGCCGATTGCGACGGCCAAGCCGGCCTTCAAGAATTAGCAGGAAACGCGACGATGCTTTTTTATATGAGCGAAGAGAGCAAAGAGGGGCGTGATGCCTTTATTGAAAAGCGTAAACCGAATTTCGAAAAATTCCCGCGCCGTCCGTAAAATTCTCATGTCATACGAAATGTTAAAGAACTGGTTACTCGCCTTTAGGCCCAAGACACTCCCGGCGGCCATCGCCCCGGTCATGATCGGAACCGCCATGGCTTTCGGCGACGGCGTGCATCATTTTCCGGCCGCGTTCGTTTGCCTTCTTGCCGCGCTCGCGATACAGATCGGCACGAACATCGCCAACGATTATTACGACTTTAAAAAGGGCACGGACACGACCGAGCGCATCGGCCCAACACGCATGACGCAGGCCGGACTGATCAAACCCTCCGCCATGAAGGCAGCCTTTATCATTTCTTTTGCCGTCGCGATAGTACTCGGGGCCTGGCTGATCCAGCGCGGCGGCTGGCCGATCGCCGTCATCGGTATTTTCGCGATCCTCTCCGGTATCTTGTATACCGCCGGGCCGTATCCGCTGGGATATATCGGCCTCGGCGAGGTATTCGTCCTTATTTTCTTCGGCCCGGTCGCCGTCGCCGGAACGTATTACGTGCAATCCTACGAGATGAACATGGCCGTTGTCCTGGCCGGACTTGCCCCGGGGCTGATCTCCGTCGCTATTTTGACCGTCAATAACCTGCGCGATATCAACAGCGACCGCAACGCCGGAAAGCGCACCTTAGCCGTGCGGTTCGGTCGCTCCTTTGCTATTTATGAATTTTTGTTTTCCATTATTACGGCATCCCTGATCCCCGTTCTGATCTATTACCTGATCGATGACCACAAAGCTATTTTGGCCTGCGCGTGCCTCGCGCTTATTTCGGTTCCCACCATTAAGACGGTCCTCACAACTTCGGACGGCCCGGCGCTCAATAAAGCCCTTGCCATGACCGGGTGCCTGTTAATGATCTACAGCCTCATATTTTCCATAGGTTGGGTCCTATGAAGATCATTTCAGCCGTTGTTTATCAGTATTCGCTTGAATTGGTCCAACCGCTGGTTTTGCGCGGCGCAACGCTTAACAACCGTGACGGCCTCGTCCTGCATTTAAAGTCCGACGAGGGATCCGAAGGATTCGGCGAAATCGCCCCGCTTCCCGGATTCAGCCGTGAAACTCTCGATGAGGCGCGTGATCAGATGCTCGCTTTGCGCTTTGCGCTTTGCGAGCAAGACATTCCGGAGAAGATCAGGAAACTCAACGGGGCCTTTGACCAATGGCTGGAAAATTCTACCCTGACCCCGTCGGTGCGTTTCGGCGTAGAAGCCGCCGTTCTCGGCCTTCTGGCAAACGCAAAGAATGTTTCTCTGGGCAAGTTGACATCCAAACAATTGCATCCGACAGTCAGGATCGCCGGATTATTGAGCGGCCCCGCGGATACACTCGCCACGTCTACAAAGAACCTCCTCGATGAGGGTTTTACAGAACTGAAATTGAAAGTGGGGGAGGATCCCGGCGAGGCGGTCAACAAAGTCAAGATCGTTAATGACGTGGCCTACGGCAAGGCGCTGCTGCATCTCGATGTTAACCAGGCATGGGATTTTGATTCCGCCGTGGCTTTCGGCAAGGAAATCGGCTGCGCGGCCGTAAGTTATATCGAAGAACCCTTTAAGGATACCACAAGGATCCCGGAATTCTTTGACGAAACGCTGATCCCGGTCGCCTTAGACGAGTCGATACAATGTTTAACGTTCGATGAGATCCGTTCGATCTCCGGGGTCGATATTCTTGTCCTTAAGCCGACGATCCTCGGCGGCATTGAACGGACCCTCGCGATCATCGATCAGGCCAAGAGTTGCGCGATCGAGGTCAGCATCAGCTCATCATTCGAATCGTCGCTGGGGATATCGACGCTGGTCAACTTAGCGGGAACGTCACCACATAACATCACAGCCGCCGGGCTCAATACATTAAAATGGTTTAAAAACGATATTCTCAACACCCCGGTGCGACTCGAGAACGGGGCCATTACCGTCAATCAAAGAGCCATCTTGAGCAAGGACATTAATTTCAGCCTTTTACGCGAATTGAAATGACAGCATCCCCGCAAAACATTTTCACAAAGAATTCTCCGACGGCTAATAATCCTGCCGTTATTTCCGGTGGGGAAACACTTTCCTACAGTGAATTTTTCCGCTGTATCCTCGGGGTCGAACATCACGTCAGAACTTCCGGCATTGCACAACACAACCGTGTCGGAATCCGCAGCCATAACAGCATTGAGTATCTGGTTGCATTATTCGCGCTTTGGCGCCTCGGCGCCGTCGCCTGTCTCTTAAATACGCGCCTTCCCGACAATACCGTCGATCAACAATTGAAATCGATCAACAGCCAACGCCTTTTAACATCAACGGACCTCGCCGCGATTTCAGAACGGCTTCGCAACGCTCGCGCCGAGGACGCGCAAGATCTTTGTGTTCCCTTCAACCAGGAGGCAACGGTCATTTTTACATCCGGGACCTCTTGTGAACCGAAAGCGGTTCTCCATACATTCGGGAACCACTACTACAACGCGAAAGGGGCGAATGAACATCTCCCCGTCGTCCCCGGCGACCAATGGCTTTTATCGCTGCCGCTTTATCATGTCGGCGGGCTCGGGATCATCTTCCGCTCCTTTCTCGGCGGGGGAAGCGTCGTTATTCCCGGCCCCGACGAGCCGATTGATGAAGTCCTAAAGACGCAAAAGATCACGCACCTTTCTCTGGTGCCAACACAGTTGATGCGATTACTCCGCAACACGGATTGTCACAGCGCGCTTACGGGCCTTAAGGTCATCCTTCTGGGAGGCGGACCAATTCCCGATTCCCTGATCGAAGAGGCGGTCGAGCTCGGCCTGCCCGTTTACACGACCTATGGCTCGACGGAGATGGCATCGCAAGTGGCCACCTCTAGCCGGTTGACCAAAGACAATTTGATCAGCGCCGGAAAAGTCCTTAATTACCGTCGATTAATGCTCACGGAAGGGGAAGAAATCCTTGTTAAGGGAGAGGCCTTATTTAAGGGCTACATCAAGCATTCCGATCTTTCTTTACCCTTTAACACAAATGGCTATTTCTTAACGGGAGATCTCGGCGAGTTCCGTGACGACGGCACCTTAGTCGTCAAGGGAAGGAAGGACAACATGTTCATCTCCGGCGGGGAGAATATCCAGCCCGAGGAGATCGAACAGTATTTGTGCCGGATGCAACACATCGAGCGCGCGGTGGTGCTCCCGGCCCCTGACGACGAATTCGGGGCACGGCCGGTCGCCGTTATCAAAACAAAAGAGGGAGACGCGCTGATGATCCCGGAGATGTCCGCATTTCTTACTGGCCATCTTCCCAAGTTTAAGGTCCCGAAACAATATTTCACCTGGCCCGATACGGTCGATATTCACACCCCGAAGGTCAACCGGCAGGAATTATCCCAAACTATCCTTTCGATCAAAACTGATCATTCTTAGCCTTTTCGCATACAAAAAATATTCCTTTTTGAATCGACAGTCGTCAATTACACGCAGTCGAGCTCCATGAACGGGTCCTGGGATTTCTAAAGGGATTGCAGTCTTTTACGTAGTTCTGCAGGAAGGGGAATTTTTGCATACGTGGCTTTATCGACAGCAACGTGGACGGTCCGCGCCGTTCCGGCGATATTCTGCGCGGCATCAAGTAAGGTGTAGGCAATCGTGAAGGAAGTTTCACCGAGATCGGCAACCACCGTCTGAACCTCAACCGGGTCGCCAACCGAAAGCGGCAATTTGTAATCCGATTCGCTGTGCACAATGGGTAAAAGGAAGTCTTTTTCGTTGATCAGCCCGGCAACGGCAAACCCGATACTCTCCAACAATACCTCAAAGGCATCGTGGACGATTTTCAGCTGGTTCACAAAAAACAGCACCCCGGCCGCGTCGGTTTCGTGAAGCTTAATTTTTGTCTGGTACGTGATCATAACATCCTTTCTCAAGAGCTTTTAGTATACCACATTAACTTATCAGCGGCAAGTTTATGTATTGACAAAAGTAATAAATATTGTAAGGATACAATAATTGAACCGACCAATAGGTGAAAGAAAATATTAATCGAGGAGCTGCGGCTCCTGTCGCGCGCGATCTTTGTCGTCGACCAGGATGGTGTTTTACAATACAAGCAAATCGTCAGCGAGATCACCAACGAGCCGGATTACGACGCGGTTTTGGAAACGGTGAAAAAGCTGTAATTATAGAAACAAACGAAATTTTACGATCAATAAAGGAGGACATATCATGGCTTACACATTACCCCAATTACCCTACGCGTTTGACGCGCTTGAACCCTATGTCGACGCGCAGACCATGGAAATTCATCACGACAAGCATCACGCCGCTTATGTCAGCAAACTCAACGCGGCTATTGAGGGAAAAGCGGACCTCGAGTCAAAAAGCATCGAGGATCTTATGAGCAACCTGTCCGCCGTTCCGGAGGAGATTCGCTCCGCCGTACGCAACACCGGAGGGGGGCATTACAATCATTCTGTTTTTTGGAGCGTGATCGGGCCCAACGCAGGCGGCAGCCCCGAAGGTGAACTCGCCGATGCGATCGCAAAAGACTTCGGCAGCTTCGACGCGTTCAAGGAGAAATTCTCAAACGCGGCCGCGACCCGTTTTGGAAGCGGATGGGCGTGGCTCGCTGTCGGCAACGGAAAACTATTCGTCACCTCAACGCCAAATCAAGACAGCCCGGTGATGGATATCGCCGAGGTTAAAGGAACGCCGATACTTACTATTGACGTTTGGGAACACGCGTATTATCTTAAATATCAAAATCGCCGCCCGGATTACATCTCCGCATTCTGGAATGTTGTCGACTGGAACGCGGTGGCCAAACGTTATAAAAACGTATTACAGACAAGTTAACGCCTCAGCAGAAGAAAGATGCCCATGCCTACAGTGTAGGGAATCAATAAAAAGATACCAAAAATAATCATGGCGGGGCCAGGACGAAAGTTTGAAAAACCGGACTAATACTTCAGAAAAGAAAGGGACAGCTTGAATTAAAGTTACTGGTGCAACATTATTAATAATAGCATTTGAAAGATAGGTTATTGAGCCTATACAGGAGCTTAGAAAAAACCTTGCTGGAGTAAAGGTGGTGAAACTGTTCGTGAGAATTTACAAACGCTTTGGTTGAAATGTAATTTGGGCAAGAGTAATCTTGAATAGATAGAAACTTAATTTGGAGTGTTTTTTAATGGAACAAAACTCAGAAATAATAATTTATACAGCACCGGACGGGGCAACAAAACTCCAAGTGCAATTGGAGGATGAAACCGTCTGGCTGACACAGGAACAGATGGCAATACTTTTTGGTAAAGGCAGAACAACTATAACAGAGCATATAGGAAACATCTTTAAAGAAGGCGAACTAAATGAAAAAGAGGTGTGTCGGTATTTCCGACATACCACTCAACACGGTGCAATAGAAGGAAAAACACAAGTAAAGCAGGTAAAACGTTATAATCTTGATGTAATAATATCAGTTGGCTATAGAGTAAAATCAAAGCAAGGAACAAAATTTCGCCAATGGGCAACAAAAAGGATTCATGAATACATTGTAAAAGGCTTTACAATGGACGATGACCGATTGAAACAGGAAGGAGCAAGATCAAGATATTTTGAAGAACTTCTACAAAGAATCCGTGATATCAGAAGCAGTGAAAGAAATTTTTACCAAAAAGTAACCGATATTTATATAACTAGTACACTGTCAACTAAATACTTGAACCAATCGTCTTTGCGAGCCCCGCTTTTGGGGGCAAAGCAATCTTTCATATTTCGGGGATTGCTTCGTCACCTGGATAAAATCTAAAGGTTTCTCGCAATGACGAATGATACA